>CAZZNC010000326.1:0-3773 GCA_964655405.1 uncultured Anaerolineaceae bacterium
GGACGCCCACCCACGCCCATGCACGCATCGGTCGGCACGAAGATCGCGCTGTCGCTCGCCACGCGCGGCGTGCTGCGCAGCCAGGGCAGCCCGCCGCTGAGCGTGTGCAGCGTGGGGGTGCGTGCCGTCACGAACGGGTTATAGGCCGCGTCGTCAGCCCCCAACCCCACCCCGTCCAGAAACAACAACAAAACGCGCGTCATACGCCCCCCCTCACCGGCACGAGCCGTGCCCGCCACGATTATAGAGCATCTGTATAGGCGTTACGTCAACGCGGCGCACGATAAGCGTGGATATAGCGGTCGTGTCCGGCCAAGTTCGGCGGCGCCAACGCTCCCGCGTTCAACGCCAACGGCGGCGGCAGCTCCAACGCAGCGATCAGTGCGCTTTCTTCGGTGGTGTAACACGTGATCAGCAACACCGCGCCTTCGGCCAACAGCGTGATCAAACGCGGCAAGGCCACCGCCCACATCGCCCGATCACGGAAAATATCGGGGTGGCGCACCAACACCAACCCAAAGCGCGTCCGCAAAATATGCGGCGCGTTGCGTGCGTCTGCACAAACCAACCGCAACGTGGAGTCGGCTTGCCGTGCACGGTGCAAGGCCGCCTCGTCCCGATCCACCCCATAAAGCGCCCAGCTCGGGCGCGCCTGACGTAGCGCCGTTGCCGCAGGAAACTCACCGCAGCCCACATTCAACGCACGCGGCGGCAGTCCGACACTCGGGAATTGGAATAAGGCACTACGCAAGCGCGAAGAAAAAAACACCATCGCGGCGGTCAGGCGGTGCGTCCAAAGAAATCCACCAAAAAGGGGTTGTGCGTGCGTTCGTAGCCAAGCGTCGTGTTTTCCATGTGCCCGGGCACCACCGTGAAATCGTCCCCCAACGGCAACAGCCGCGACGTGATCGAACGCATCAGCGGTTCGTAGTTTCCTCACGGCAAATCCACCCGCCCAATACTCCCCCGAAAGAGACAATCGCCGCTGAAGACCATGCGCTGCTCCCGCAACACATAGCTGACATGCCCGGGCGAATGTCCCGGCGTAAAGAGCACGTCCAACACAATCCCTCCCACCGTAATCGGTTCCCCTTCCTCCACAAAATGCGTCACTTCCGCCGGCGGAGAGGCGGCAATGCCCATCCAGCTACGCACCTGCGGCACCAACGCTCGGATCATTTGCAGATCGGCATGGTGCGCATAAAAAGGCGCGCCCGTCTGCCGTTGAAGCGGCCCGCTCGCCAACACATGGTCGAAATGCCCGTGTGTCGCCAAAATCGCGCGGATCGTCCAGCCGTGTTCGCGCGCCGTCTTCACCAGCAAATCGGCGTGGTCGGCAGGGTCGATCACCAGTGCGTCGCCGCTTTGCTCGTCGCCAAGCAAATAACAATTCGTCTGCAAAGGCCCCAACGTCAATTTTAACACTTGCACACTTGCCATCCCTACCCCCCTTGTTAAATTCGTGATAGATACAACGCGATCCTAAACCCTTTTGCCCCTGCGCGCCACGCGCCCCATCCACACAAAGGCGACGCGCGCGAGGTCAGCGCCCGCGTCAGCGTGGCGCTGGGCGACGTGCGCGCCGCCGGCGGGCGGGCGACGTCGGGGCACGTGCCGCGTTAAGTGGCACGCGCACCGGCGAGGTCGCCCGCCCTGTAACCATTCAGCGCGTGCAGGGTTATACAGGAAGAACCAAGCATCCTGTGCCAATTACGGTATAATCGCTCGGCGTGCAACGTCATGCCGAGACGTGAGGATAACGCCTGCAATAACATCAAGCGGAGGAAAAATCAGTGGAACTCAAACGAGTGGTTGTCACCGGTCTGGGCATCATCTGCCCGATTGGCAACTCACCGGAAGAAGCCTGGGAAAATGCCGCCAACGGGGTCTCCGGTGCGGTACATATCCCGGAATTCGCCGAACAGGGGCTGAAGGTCACCTTCGGCGCGCCCGTGAAAAATTACGACCCGAAAGAGCATTTCTCCCGCCGCGATCTGCGCCGCACCGACCCCGTGACCCAAATGGCTCTTTACGCCAGCCGCCAGGCTTTGCAAAATTCCGGTCTGGATATGGCCCAAGAAGACCCCTACGACGTGGGCGCGTTGGTCGGCACAGGCATCGGCGGCTTCCAGTCGCTTTACGCGGGCATCGAAAAGTATATGCGCGAAGGACACAGCACCGTCAGCCCGTTGCTGCTGCCGATGATGCTGCCAGACAGCGCCACCGGCAAAGTAGCCATCGAGTTCAATCTACGCGGGCCGAATATGTCCATTTCCACCGCCTGCGCCACCGGCAACAACAGCATCGGCGAAGCCTACGAAATGATCCGACGGGGTGCCGCCAAAGCCATGCTCGCAGGCTCGTCAGAAGTGGCACTCGTGGGGCTGACCGTCGCCACGCTTTCCAACATGAAGGCGCTTTCTCGCCGCAACGACGACCCCGAACACGCCTCCCGCCCCTTCGACGTCACCCGCGACGGCTTCGTCGTCGGCGAAGGCGCCGCCGTGCTGGTTCTCGAAGAGCTGGAACACGCCAAAGCACGCGGCGCGCACATCCACGCCGAACTGACCGGTTACGGCAGCACCTGCGACGCCTTCCACGTCACCGCGCCGCTGGCAGACGGCGAAAGCGCCCAGGCCGCCATGCGCTTTGCGTTGCGCTCGGCGAACTTGCGCCCCGAAGACATCAGCTACATCAACGCGCACGGCACAAGCACCAAGCTCAACGATTCCAGCGAAACGCGCGCCATCAAGGGCGTTTTCGGCCAACATGCCTACAACGTATCGATCAGCTCCACCAAGTCCATGACCGGCCACCTGATGGGCGCGGCGGGCAGCGTAGAAGCCATCTTCAGCATCAAAGCCATCGAAAACCAGTTCATCCCGCCCACCATCAATCTGGAAACGCCCGATCCCGAATGTGACCTCAACTACACGCCCAAAGTCGGCGTTGCGGCGGAAATTCGCCATGTGATGAGCAATTCGTTTGGCTTCGGCGGTCACAACGCCGTCTTGATCTTTAGCAAGTATGAAGACTAGCGCAGTGTGCCTTGCCCAAGGCGGGCCGCTACGTAGAAAGCCACACATATTATGAGCGATACCAACGACCGATCCCGTCGGCTCTATCCAGGGCGCGTGTTGGCCGGTCAAAAAGCGCGTGCGCCGCGCTATGCACACATCGTCGGTTGGGGCATGGCCGTGCCCGAACAGGTGCTGACCAACCGCGATCTGGAAGCCATCGTAGACACCAACGACGAATGGATCGCCTCGCGCACGGGCATCAGAGAGCGGCGCATCGCCGCCCAACACGAAACGACCACCACACTCGCCACGCGCGCCGCCCAAAAAGCGCTCGATGTGGCCGACGTGTTGCCCAGTGAGTTGGACTTGATCATCATCGCCACCGCCACGCCAGAACACATCTTCCCCAGCACGGCCAGCCTGGTCCAAGATCGTCTCGGCGCCGTCAATGCAGGCGCGTTCGACCTCAGCGCGGCCTGCTCCGGTTTCGTCTATGCAATGGACGTGGCCGCCAGCAAAATCCGCACCGGCTCGGTCAATACCGTGCTGGTGATCGGCGCAGAAACACTCAGCCGCGTGGTGGACTGGGCGGACAGGGGCACGTGTATTCTCTTCGGAGACGGAGCGGGCGCGGTGGTGCTGGAAGGCAGCACCGTCCCGGGTGGCATCCTGAGTAGCGTGCTGCGTTCGGACGGCTCGGGCTGGGACTTGCTGACCCTGCCCACCGTCAGCAGCCGCGACACCTATCTGCAA
>CAZZNC010000327.1:0-3767 GCA_964655405.1 uncultured Anaerolineaceae bacterium
CTGGTGAAGGTGGAGGAGATCGAGGCATGAAGCTGCATCATTTGCGCCCCGCCAAAGGGGCGACCAAAAAGCGCACGCGCGTCGGACGTGGTATCAGCGCCGGCAAAGGCAAGACGGCTGGTCGCGGTACCAAAGGCCAAAACGCGCGCAGCGGCGGCGGCGTTTCTCCGTACTTCGAGGGTGGGCAGTTGCCTCTGGCGCGTCGTTTGCCCTTCAAGCGTGGTTTTACCAATATCTTCCGCGTGGAATATCAGGAAGTGAACTTGGAGGGTCTGGCGCGCGTTTTCCAGGCCGGCGACACCGTGACCCCCGAAGCAATGGCGGCCAAGGGCTTGATCAAGAAAGCCCAAGAGCCGGTTGTCGTGTTGGGGCGCGGAGAGCTGTCGATTAACCTAGATGTGCACGCACACCGCTTTTCCAAGAGCGCCCAAAAGGCGATTGAAGAAGCAGGCGGCTCGGTGCACAAGCTGGAACTTCTGCTGACCGGCGCGCGCGCAACGGTTAAGAAGCTGCGCAAAGAGCAAATCGAGGCCCTGCGTCAGCAACGCACCCAGTGATGCCGAATGCCAGGCGAAGGGCCTCCGCGCAACCCGCGCGCCCTTCGCCGTATATGGCTTTACGTCGTCGGCCAACGAGGGAATAAGGACAAAGACTTATGCTTGATGCGCTACGGAATACATTCCGCCTGCCGGACTTGCGGCGGAAAATCCTTTACACGCTGTTCATCTTGTTGATCTACCAGTTCGCGGCCCATGTGACCGTGCCCGGGGTAGATCGGAGCGCGCTTGACGCGCTTTTCAAGGACGACAATCAAGGGTTCCTCAGCGTGTTGAACTTGCTTTCGGGTGGCGCGGTTTCCAACTTTAGCGTGATCGCCAACGGCGTGTACCCCTACATCACCGCCTCGATTATCTTGCAGTTGCTGGTGCCCATCATCCCGCAGCTGGAAGCGATCTCCAAAGAGCCGGGCGGCCAAGACAAGATCAACCGCTACACCTACTACCTGGCGATTCCGATGGCCGCTTTGCAAGCTATCGGCCAGATCAACATCTTCCAGAGCCAGGTGAACCAGGTGAAAGCCGGTACCACGCTCATCCCGGGCTTTGGCTTCGGGGCGGGCAGCGATTGGCTCACCACCCTAGCCGTCATCACCACCATGACCGCCGGAACGATGTTTGCCATCTGGTTGGGTGAACTGATCACCGAACAGGGGATCGGCAACGGCATCTCGATCATCATCTTTGCGGGCATCGTGGCACGTGTGCCGGCGAACTTGTTCAACTTGCTGCAAACGCATTTCGTCTTCAATCTGACGGCGTTCGTGGCGCTGGTCATCGTGACGGTGGTCGTGATCGTGATTATCCAGGAAGGCACGCGGCGCATCCCCGTACAATACGGCAAGCGCGTGCGTGGGCGCAAGCTCTACGGCGGCGGGCAGACCTATATCCCGCTCAAAGTCAACACCGCCGGCATGATCCCGCTTATCTTCGCCCAGTCCATTGTGACTTTTCCGGCGATTGTGGCAGGCTTTTTCAGTGGCGAATTGGCGACGCAGATCCAAAACACCTTTGGCAACCAACGCGGCTTGACCTATTGGGTAGTGTACTTCTTGTTGGTGGTGGGCTTCACGTATTTTTACACCGGCGTGATGATCCAAAACCAGAACCTGGCCGAAAATTTGCAAAAGAACGGCGGGTTCATCCCTGGCATCCGGCCAGGGCGACGCACGCAAGAGTACATCAACCGCATCGTCAACCGCATTACGTTGGTGGGGGCGCTTTTCTTGGGCGCAGTCGCTGTTTTGCCCGGCTTCATGCAGATAGTGCAACGTTGGGCTTTGGGGCCTGCGGCGCTCAGCCGCAACCCTGCGCTGGTTATCAGCAGCGCAGGGTTGATCATCGTGGTGGGTGTGGTGATTGACACCATGCGCCAACTGGAGGCGCAGCTCACCATGCGCAACTACGACGGGTTCATTCGCTAATCAACATAGCGAACACGCGGGGCGGGCAAGCAGCCGCCCCGTTTCCTTTTGTGGGTGTATGAGAAGGGGGCGCAACATGCCCGTAATCCCGAAAACTGCCGAGGAATTGGTGATCATGCGTGAGGCTGGGCGCATCACAGCCCAGGCGCTGGATGCCGTGCGTCAAGCGATTCGCCCGGGTGTGAACACCAAAGAGCTAAACGCTATCGCCGAAGACGTAATCCGTTCCCATGACGCGATACCGGCCTTTTTGGGTTATCCCCCCGGCAGCCGTCATCCTTTCCCTGCCACCATCACCGCCTCAGTCAACGAAGAGCTGGTGCACGGCATTCCCCGCGAAGACCGCGTTCTGCAAGAAGGCGACATCGTGAGCATTGACTGCGGCGCGGTGTATCAAGGGTTCGTGGGGGATTCGGCTTTTACGGCAGGCGTGGGAAAGATCAGCAAAGAAGCGCAGCAATTGCTCAAAGTGACCGAACAGGCGCTTTACGCGGGTATCGAGGTGGCGCGCGTAGGGAAACAAACGCGCGATATTTCGCGCACGATTCAACGCTACGTGGAAAAGCGCGGCTACAACGTGGTGCGCGAATATACCGGCCACGGTGTGGGACGTCAGATGCACGAAGAGCCACAAATCCCCAATTGGTGGCCGCACGGCAAATTGGCACGGCGCTTCCACAGTGTACCGTTGGTGGCGGGCATGACCTTTGCGCTGGAGCCGATGGTTATGGTCGGGCAGCCGTTGACGCGCGTCTTGCCTGACCATTGGACCGTTGTCACGCGGGACGGCTCGCTTTGCGCGCATTTCGAGCACACCATCGCGGTCATGGCGAACAGCGCTCCGTTGATCCTGACGGCGCTTTAGGGCGCGTTGGTGGCCTGTGGGCAGTCCTGCGGGCACAAGTCCGGATGTTCGCGTTCGAACTGATCGCACGTTCCATCCCCGCATTGACCGCTCCCCATCCCGCCGTTTTGCGCGGGCAATGGGGGGCGTATGTCTTCGTAGATGGTGTTGATCACGTCATCTGGCACTTCCACTTCCGGCAACAGCCCTTCTTCCATCACCTCCGAAACGGTGCGGCTGAGTGCGCCTTCGGGATCTACTTCGTGCACGGCGTCTAAGAACGCATACAATGGCGTGTCTTGACCGGCGGCGGCGTGCGTCACCGCGCCGTATACGCCCCCGTTCATCTGCATCATCGTCCGGAAGGCGGCCAGGGGATTATGGTACACCTGGTAATGAGTGAGCCATTTACGTTGAGTACCGTTCACCGTGCCGACCGTTACAAAGTGATTGACGCCTTTTTCCGGCGTGTTGTCGCCGTTACGTTCCCCGGGAACGCCCACGTTGGAAAAGCCGGAACACGTGTCGTAGATGATCGCGTCCGGCATCACACGCTTGTCCTGCTCGTCATTGACACAACCGGCCTGGATGTTCGGATTTACTTGGCGCAGGGCCGCGATATAATCGTCCAGCGTGCCGAGGTAGGCTCTGGGGCGGGTGACTTGCGCGCGCACGATGTCCGGTGAGAAGTTCGTATAACCGTCCCAACTGCCGTGATAGATGCTGTGATGGTGCGCGGCGATCTCGTGTCCGTTTTCCATCCAGTCTTGCACTTCGGCCAGCAGCGTTGGGTCGGCGAAGACATACTTTGCCCATTGCGCGGTAAACATGATCGTGAGCTTGACGTTATAAGCGTCTGCATAGGCCACCATCTGGCGTAGCACGACGAAATTGTGTGCGATCTCGTCGTGCTACGCCAGATGGTGGCCTATGAAATAGTAA
>CAZZNC010000328.1:0-3758 GCA_964655405.1 uncultured Anaerolineaceae bacterium
CAGAGGCGCGAGCGCCCCTGCACCCCCCGCGAGCCGCGCTGCGCGCGCCTCGCGGCGCTGGTGTTCACCGGCGGCGAGCGTCTGTTGCAGGTGAACACCTCTGGCAGGGTCAAGGGGCGAGGACGCCCCTTGCGGGGTGTGGGGCAGCGCCCCACAACACAAAACAGGGGCGCTCATACGGGGCGCCCCTGCTCGTTTCGTTGCAAACTGCCGCGCTCAGTCGTACTTTTCCCCGGGCACTTTGCCCTTGCGGTTGTAAACGATCTTGCGCACGGCGGGGGACATGCGATAGCGCGCTAAATAGAAGAAGACGCCGCCTTTGGTGCGCCGCCGCGAGCCGTCCGTGGTGGGCAGCCCCTCGCCTGCGTCCAGTTCCAACGCCTCTTCGAGGATCGCTTGGGCGAACTGTCCGCCGCAAAAACGCACGATGGCCGCAATCTGACGCACGGGGATTTTGTCCTCTTCTTCCAGCGCCTCGATGATCTGCGCGGCAATTTTGCGTTGGCGGGCGGTGATGTCCTTGCTCAGTTCCGGCACAGCGGGGCTGACCGCCAGGCGATGCCCTGCCAGCGTGTAGCCGTTGAGTTCGTTCATCGCGCGGGTGGTCTGCTTTTCGGACTTCATTTCCACTAAGGCGTAGTGCTGTTGCGTGCGCGCGTCGTTTTCCATGTCAAACGAAACGATCTCCCCGTGCTCGGCAAAAAGTACACGCAACGCCTCTGTATCTGTCTCCGGCGGAAAATTCGCCACATACAATACCTTACCCATCGCAACCCCTCCTAGCTTGCGTCTTGCTCTTCTGCATCCTCAGCTTGCCGACGGGCGGCAAGTGTTCTCCCCTCTTCCAACGCCTCTTCGACCGCGCTGCCTTTCAGATGGGCGAGTTGCTCTTGAACTTGCTCCACGGGCTTGCGCAGCGTTTGGGTGACTTGGCGACGGATCACGATGCCGCGTTGCGTCAGTTGCTGGCGCATCTCGACGGCGCTGCGCGGAGAAAGCCACGCAATCAGCGGCACGCTGACCATAAAGCCGACGATCAACCCGCCGATGAAGCTCACTGCCTCGTCATCGTTTCGCCCACCCATTGCCCTCACTCCTCGGCTTGACTACTGCCGTCTTTGTGCGCCTGGCGCAAGACGTGCCGAATACCGAACATTTCGCGCGCGATGCCACCGAGCGCAGCGGTCAGCGTGCCGAACTTCACCACTGGCTCCACCACATTCTGGCTGACAAATTCCGCCGTGCCGCGCACGGTGGAAACGGTCTTGTTGGCGTTGTCAACAATAGGCTGAACTTCGCTTTGCAGCAAGTTGACCAGCGCCGCCACTTGCAACACCAGCACGATCAGCGCCAGCCCCATGAACATCCCTTCCAGCGCCAGGATGATGATGAACACATCGCGGATGATGCCCACCCAGATCGCCGCGTCGTCGGGGTCGGCCAGCAACGCGATTGCCAGCGCGCCCACCAGCCCGACGATGAACACGCCCACGATCACGCCCAGCCCCACCAGCGGCCAAAAGTACCAGACGCGCCCGTTTTGCGCTTCCTGCGGCGCGGCGTTGGCCTGGGCTTGGGGTTCGGCGGGTTTTTGTGGAGTTTTCGGCTCTTTGGTCACCGTGTATGCCTCCTCAGCGTGCCCTGCGTGCGGGTTGGCGGGTGAGCACTCGCGCCACCACCAGCGCCAACCAGGCGCCGACCGTCGCGGGCAGCATGTGCAGCGGGCCGACGTCCAGCAGCGTGACGCCGAACGTCTCACCGACGGCGTGCCCCAGCCCGAAGCCCAGCCATGCCGCCAGCAAGAACAACGCCAGGCGGCGCGCGTCCCCGCCACTGACCAGGTGGAACGCCGCGCCGTAGAGCGTGGCGACGACAAAGCTAAAGACGACCGACGGACTGGGCATATTCCCCGACCTCACGTGCTGCGTGCATCCCGCGCGCCATAGTTTAGCACAGAGTGGGGCGGCGGGCACGGGCGCGTTTGGGGTTTTGCGGGGTTGGAGTGGATATGTTTGGGGGCGCGAGTCTGCTTTGTAAGCGAATGTGCCTTTACAATGGGGGACAGCGCGACGTTTTCCCCGCAGGCCCGCAACGAGGAGGCCCCGATGCCCGACCAGGACTTTTCCCTGCAAACCCACCCTTCTTACGGCCTTGCCCCCACCGCGCCGCTACGCATCCCCCGCCGCGAAAGCAAAACGGACGCATGGGCGCGCCGCCTCGCCGAATGGCGGCGTTATGTCTGGATCGTTTTAGTGCTGGCGACTATCGCTGCTGTGGTGGTGTGGGCACTGGGCGGCATGTCCTTAGAACAGTTGGGGACGCTGATGGGCGCATTTGGTGGGATCGGTGGACTTAGCGGGCTGCTCTATTTGAAATCCGAGGAGAGCAACGTTCCCCTTACAAGGAGATTTCCGATCACTAGGTGCAAGAGGCGCGAGAGATCCTTTTGCGCACGGTGCAACACAACTGGATCGAGGGCGTGTTGGAACAAAGCCTGCATCACCGCATCTGGATCAGGTTGGGGAAGCAGGTGGACGAGGACGCCAGCACACAGGACACACTCACAAAGAAATATGTGCTGCTTCCGCATGAAAGCGAGCCGCGTTCTGCGGACGCAGCTACCGAGGAACTTTTTTTCGAGACGTTCGGCCAACGTATGCTCATCTTGGGCGCGCCGGGTTCGGGGAAGACTATGCAGCTTTTGAGGCTGGCGCGCGAACTGCAGAAGCGTGCCGAAGCCGACCCCCAATTCCCGATCCCGCTGGTTTTCAACCTGGCTTCTTGGGCACAGGAACAAAAGCCACTGGCCGAGTGGCTGGCCCAGGAAATGGAGAAAAACTACGCCGTAAATGTGGATTTCGCACAGGCATTGATCGCAGCGCGGCGCATTTTGCCCTTGTTGGACGGGCTGGACGAGGCCGAGGAGGGCGCGCGCCGGGCGTGTGTCGAAGCGATCAACGCCTTTCAGGCCAGTTACACCGCGCGCGTGCCGATGGTGGTGTGCAGCCGCGAAGCGGAGTACCGCGCGCTGGAGAAGACATTGCAGCTTGGAGGGGCGGTGGTGTTGCAACCGCTGGACGACGTGCAGATACCAGGGAGCGGCGCTCCCTGCGGAGGGTACGGGGACGCAACGCCCGCCCCAAAACCCGAATGCCCCCTAACCCAACACCGCGCCCACGATCTCCGGCGCGCCGTTGAGGAAGGCGACGGCGTCTTGGGCTTTGCGTCCGGCCAATTGCAGACGGGTCGGGACGTACACGCCGCGCCCGGTAGCAATAGCCAGCGGCGCGCGCTCGGCCAGGGGCAGCTCTTCAGTGCGCAACACTTGTCCGGCCCGCGCGCACACGGCGATGTCCTGCGCAGGGAAGCCGGCCACGATCTTGAGCCGTTTTTCGCCCCAAAAGGTGTACGTCCCGGGCCAGGGGTAAAACGCGCGCACATGCCGATCAATTTCAGCGGCAGATTGCTCCCAGTGGAGCGCGCCGTCTTCTTTTTTCAGCATGGACGCATACGTCACCAGCGCGGGATCGTCTGGTTGGGAGCGCAGCTGCACGTCGCCCGCCAACACGCCGTCCAACGTGCGCAAGAGCAGCTCCGCGCCCAGCGGCGCGAGCTTGTCGTGCAAACTCTGCCCCGTTTCGTCCGGCGTGATGGGCACGGCTTGCTGCAAAAGCATCGGGCCGGTATCCATACCCGCGTCCATCTGCATCGTGGTGATGCCGGTTTCGGCGTCCCCTGCGCGGATGGCATACTGGATC
>CAZZNC010000329.1:0-3753 GCA_964655405.1 uncultured Anaerolineaceae bacterium
CCGACCACTACCACGATCAACACCAGCGAAAGGATCAGCAGCGAAATCCAGACCACCAGCCCCAGCAACAGCGCCACCAAAAAGCCTATTGTGCCGATGATCTGCATGGTGAACGCTTGCAGTGCGTGGAAGGCCACATATTCGGAGCGCTGCCGAAACGCAAAGTAGATAAGCAGCGGCGCGAACATGGTCAGCAACACGATCAAGCCGGCGCTGGGCAAAGCAACTAACGCCGTGAGTAGCGTGCTGGCGTGTGCCAAAGCGGCCCATTTGCGCTCGTTGGCGGTCACGCCGACCTGCGGATGCCGTTTGGATTTGGGCGCGTCGTATGCCTCTTCCACGGCCACACCTTCGATCACCGGTGGGACGCCGCGCGGGGGACGGTGATGGTTGTTGCGGTGATGGCCGTGGTAGCGCTCTTCGTATTCTTGCACGATGTCGCGCGCTTCGTGGCCGGTGTCGCGCAGCCGTTGCCGCATAGCGTCCATGGTTTCGCGCAGATGTGGCGGGATCGGTTGTGCTTCCCCTTCGAGGTGCTCATCGTTCGGCGGTTCTGGTGGCGCGCCGTGCTCGGTTTTATCTCGTTCGTCCATAGCCCCATTGCTCCTGCTCGGTGTGCGCGCTACAGTTGTGACACGTTTCACCGTGTGTTGGAATTTCACTCATCTATACGCATGTGGCCTTCGATGAGTTGCAGCGAAACCCCAAATCCATCCAGTTACGCTATACTTGCTTGCGGAGGGCAATAACCTTGCACAAACGTTGGTGGAGCGACGATTTTACGCTGAGCAAACGGCATGTGGGCGCGCTGCTGATTGCGTTGGGACTGGGCGTCATCGCGCTGGCGCTGCTGCCGCCACTGCTGGGGCGCGATCCAGAGGGGATCGGCGGTTTGCAGCGGATGGCGTTGGACGGTGGCGTGGTGTTGATCGCGCTGGGCGGGACGCTGTGGCCGTTGGGCGACATGCCCGCCTGAGCACATCACATCCGAGGAGGGACATGGGCGAAAAACAAGCGGTTCGCGCGCTGTGCTGGGGCAAGCGGGCGTTGTGGGCAGCCGCGCTGTTGCTTTTGGCCGTGCACCTGGCGCTGTATGTGTATTATGCGGTGGCGCTGATGCGCTTCCCCTTTGACTACGACCAGGGCGAGGGCTTCGAGCTGGTGGACACGCTCATGTTCAGCGAGGGGCGCTGGCCCTACCGCGATGTGGCGCACTACCCGTTTTACTCCAGCAACTACCCGCCGCTTTTTCACGTGATGCTCGTGCCTTTTGCGTGGATTTTCGGCGTGGGCTATTGGTATGGGCGGCTGGCGGGCTTCCTCGCCACGCTGATCACGGCGGGCGCGATCGGCTGGATCGTGTGGCGGGAGGAGCGATCGCGCGCGGTCGCGCTGGCGGCGGGGCTGGCGTATCTGGCCTCCAACACGGTCTACCACGTGGGGCCGCTTTTCCGCCAGCATATCATGATGGTGATGTTCGAGGTGCTGAGCGTAGCGGTGCTGGCGCATGTGGACACGATCCGCGAGGCGGGCCGTCGGCGCCGGACGTTGGCGCTGGGGTTGGCGTTGCTGTTGGCGGCGGGTTACACCAAACAGCTCGCCCTCGCCAGCGCGATTGCGGTTTTCGGCTTCCTCTTTTTGCGCAACCCGCGCCGCAGCTTGGTTTGGGGCGTGGGCTTTGCGGCGGTGGGCGTGGCGATCTTCGCGTGGATGGACTGGGCGACGGGCGGCGCGTGGTGGCTCAACGCGATTGCCGCCAACGTCAACGCCTATTTTCCGAGCCAATTTTGGGGGCTTTTCCGCCAATGGCTGCGGCTGCACGGCGCGCTCGTCGCGCTGGCGGCGCTGTGGGTGGGCTACGAGCTGTACTTTGCGCGCCTGTCGCTTTATAGCGTGTGGTGGGTCTTTGCGGTCGCCAACACCGCGCTTTCCGGCAAGTGGGGCGCGGGCGACAGCTACTTTGCCACCGCCATCGCCGCGAGTTGCGTGCTGAGCGGGCTTTTTCTGGCGCGCACGTTGCGCGGCGGTTGGCGCTGGCCGGAGGGACACCCGTATCTGCGGCGGCTGGGGCGCTTGCGCGCGGCTTTGGGCGCACGGCGCGCCGTGCTGACCGTGTGGGCGTGCGTGCTCGTCCCCGCCGTGTACATCGTCTACGCGCTGAGCGTGGTCAAGCTGCCGACCGAGGGCGCGTTCTTCGGTCCGCTGGCGGACGCGCTCGGCGTGCAGTCGAGCTATGGGGCACGCTACGCCTTTTACGACGCGGCGGACTGGACGCCCGGCTATGCGACCATCGGCCACATCCCCACCGCGCAAGACACGGCCAACGGCTGGCGCATCGTGGACGCGATCCGCGCCGACCCGCGCCCCGCGCTCAGCGAGGAAGCGGCCTTCAGCCTGCGCGCCGGTCGGGAGGTGGTCACCAACCCCACGCAGCTCAAAAACCTCTACGAAAACGGGCTTTACGACCCCGCCGAGCTGATCGCCATGATCGAAGCACAGCAGTTCGGCGTGATCGTGTTCCGCGCGCAATTTTACCCGCCGCCGGTGTTGGACGCCGCTTACCGCGCCTATTTTCCGGCGGAAGCCGTGCCTATGAACGGTTTTCAGTACGAAATCTGGCGGCCTGCGCCGTCCGCCGAGCAGCGGGAAGCTTTCGCGGCGGCGTTGGAGCGCGGCGGGGCGGTGGATGTGGCGCTCCCTGCGGAGCTGGCGGAGCGCTGGGCGGCGCACGCGCTGGCGTATGGACGCTGGGAACCGACTGGCGCGGATCGTTGGGAGTGGGACGGGCGCGCGGTGAGCGTGCAGGTGAGCGCGCGCGGCGCGGGTAGTCGCGTGCGCGTGGTGGTGGAGCGCTGAAATGCGTGTGCGTGTGCGGCGAGGGTCGGGGCTGCGAGCTGAGCGCGTGCTCGGATTGGGCGTGGCGCTGGCATTGTTCGCCGCGTGGCTGCTGCTCCAATGGCCGGAGCGCGGCTTTTGGTACGACGAGACGGTCAACGCCTATTTTGCCGAGCGTCCGTTGAGCGAAATTTGGCAGTGGTGCACGCGCATAGACAACCAGATGCCGCTGGATTTCGTGCTGCGCAATCTGTGGGCGCGCGCGGTGGGCACGAGCGAATTTGCTCTGCGCGCCTTTTCCACGCTGAGCGCGCTGCTGGCTGTGGCAGGTGTGACCGCGCTCGCGCGGCGGCTGAGCGGTTTGGCCTGGACGGGCGCGCTGGCCGGAGCGGTTTTTGCGCTGACCCAAAGCACGCTTTACGCTGCCTTCGAGGTGCGCGCCTACGCGCTGCTGTTGGCGCTTTACGCCTGGGCGAGCGTGGCGCTGTGGGCGTTGTGGCCGTGCGCAGCCGACCTTCCACCCGACCGGCGCGCTCGGCGGCGGTTGGTGCTGTACTTGGCGCTGGCGCTGGCGTTGCTCTACACGCACTACACGGCGGTGCTGGCGCTGGGCGCGCACGGGCTTTTCCTGGCGTTGGACACGCTGCGCCGACGTTCCCGTCGCGCGCTGACGCTGCTCGCGCAGATCGGCGGGGGGCTGGCGCTGGGCTACGCGCCCTGGTGGATCGCGCTGGCGGGGCGCGACGTGCGCGGTGGCACGGCTTATGGGGGGCGCGTGCTGCCGGATGTGGCGCTGAGCACCTACACCGAGTTTTACGCGCACGGTCAGCGCGCCGTCACGCCGCAAACGCCCCCTTACGCCTGGGCGCTGGCGGGCGCGGCGTTGGTGGCGGGCGTGCTGGCGCTGCTCTGGGCGCG
>CAZZNC010000330.1:0-3753 GCA_964655405.1 uncultured Anaerolineaceae bacterium
ATGATCGAAGCGCTGCTCGTCAAAACCGAGTACACCGTCCCCCCAACCGCCGTCCCCGCCCCGCCCGAACAGCTTACCCTGGATCTCACAGTTGACTAACGCCACATAAAAGGGCGGCCACCCGTTCAGGTGACCGCCCCGCATAAACGCCACTTCAGCGCACGTAAACGTCAGTCGCTCACTTGTGTGATGCGCCCTTCCACTTCCGACGCCACAGGGCTGTTGGCCGCGATGTAGTCCGCCACCACCTGATCCAACGGATCGCCGTAGTCATACGGGTTGATGGCATTTTCCTTCAACACCGAATAACCGTCACCCCCGCGACGCATGTAGTCGTTTGCCGCCACCGTGTACGTCGCGTCAGGATCGAGCGGCTCGTACTCGCCGGTTTCAGCATTCAGCACTTCCACGCTGACGATGCGCTCGCCAGGAGCCGCGCTCGGGTTCCAGGTGTAGCGCAAGCCGGAAACCTGCGGGAAGCGCCCCGCCACGTCCTCGACCTGCGAGACGCCGTTTTCCAAAGCCGCCACCACGTCCGACCCCTTCAGCTCGAAAGTGCTGATCAAGTTGCCGAACGGCAACACCGTGAGCACGTCACCCAGCGTCACATCACCGGCGGGAATGCTGGCACGGATGCCGCCGCCGTTTTGCAGCGCAATCTGCGCGCCGGTGTTCTCACGAATCGCGTCCGTGATCAGGTCGCCCATGTTGCACTCTTCGGTGCGGCAAATGCCACGTTCGCCGACCAGCTCAACCGCCGCTTCGCCAACGGGCGTCTGCTTCAGTTCTTCGATAGGCGCAGCCAGCGCGTCCACCAGCGCCTGCATGGCCGGATCGGGAGCGATGTATTGGTTGAGCAGGATCACGTCGCCGTCCCAGTCGGTCAGCACGCCGTCCGCGTCGAATTCCAGATCGAGCTGGCCCAAATATTGATTGTACTCACCAGCTTGCACCACCAGGATCGGATCGCCCGAAGCGCTTTCCAGCACCTGCGGATAGGACGCCATGCCCTTGGTGTACATGTTGCTCAGCAGCGTGTGGGAGTGCCCACCAACGATCACGTCCACGCCGGAAAGCTGCGGCGCGAGCGCCAAGTCGGCGTTGTAGCCCTGGTGGGTCAGCAGGATGATCTTGTTGATGCCTTCGGAGGCCATCTGATCCACCACATATTGCACCGAGCTGACCACATCATTGAAAACCACATCTTCGCTGGGGGAAGAAAGGATCGCGGTTTCGGGGATGGTCGCGCCGGTGATGCCGATCTTCTCGCCGTCCACTTCCAAGACCACATAGGACGCGATCTTGTCGGTCAGCGGCTCGGAGGCGCTGCCGTCCACGTTGGCGGAAACGACGGTGAAGTCCAGCCGGTCAATGAACATGCCCAACACCAGATCGCCCTTGTCGAACTCGTGGTTGCCGAGCGTCATGGCGTCATAGCCCAGCATGTTCATGATCTGGGCGTTTTCCTGGCCGAGATATTGTTGGTGAAAGAGCGAGCCGGTGAAACGATCACCCGCATCCAACAACAAGGAATTGTCCCCCTGAGCGCGGATCTGTTTGACGACGGTCATCTGACGCGCCACGCCGCCGTTGCCATGCCGATTGGGCGTGTGGTGGGCGTGCGTGTCGTTGGTGTGCATAATCGTCAGAGCAAAGGTTCCATCGTCACTGCCCGCGCTGACCATCGGCACCATGCCGATAACCAGCACCATCACCAAACCGAGTACCAATAGTTTCTTGCGCATAATTTAACCTCTCTTTGAACCATCTACGGAAACTACAGTCCGGCCACGTTCTGACCGGCGGGGAACTTTAATTATATTTTACCATTAATCTTACGCAAGCGACATAGCCGCTTGAAGTGCGGGACGTGGGCGCGCCGCCAGGCCTTGCGGATGCAAGGCCTCAAAGCGGCTTTCGCCGCTTTGGTGCGCCATTCGGCGCACGGCGGCGCGCCCAACGCGCGATCACCGCACGCGCTCACTCGGGCCGGCGAGCGCCACGCCGCCAAGCGCGCGTCAGCGCGGTTGGCGGGGGTGCAGGGGCGAGATCGCCCCTGCTGGGGGGCGCAGGGGGCAACGCCCCTGCACCCACCCCCTGCGCACACGCTCAGCAGCTAGTCGCCCACTGCAAGGGCCGCTTCATCAATCTGCGGCATCCGCTGTTGGGCTTCCGCGACCGCTTCCACCGGATAGTCGTAATCTTGCAGCTTGCCCGCGAAATATTGCGCATACGCGGACATATCAAAATGGCCGTGTCCGCTGAGGTTGAAGAGGATCACGCGCTCTTCGCCGGATTCTTTGGCTTCCAACGCTTCTTCGATGGCCGCCAGGATCGCGTGCGCACTTTCCGGCGCGACGATGAGGCCCTCCGCGCGCGCAAACTGCACCGCCGCGTCGAAAACGCCCACCTGCGGATAGGCTTTCGCCTCCACGATGCCCTCTTCGTGCAACAGCGACATAATCGGTGCCATACCATGATAGCGCAGCCCGCCCGCGTGGATGCCCGGAGGCATGAAGTCGTGGCCCAAGGTGTGCATCTTGACAATAGGCGTCATGCCCACCGTGTCGCCGTAATCATAGGCATAAACGCCTTTGGTCATGCTGGGGCACGCGGTGGATTCGGCAGCCAAGAAGCGAATTTGCTTGCCGTCCTTCAGTCTTTCACGCACGAAGGGCAAGATCAAACCGGCCATGTTGCTGCCACCACCGGCGCAACCGATCACCACGTCGGGATAGTCGTCGGCTTTGGCAAGCTGCAAGAGCGCCTCTTCGCCGATGATCGTTTGATGCAGCAACACGTGGTTGAGCACGCTGCCCAGCGAGTATTTGGTGTCGTCGTGCTTGGCGGCCACCTCCACCGCCTCGCTGATGGCGATGCCCAAGCTGCCCATGTTGTCCGGATCTTTGGCGAGGATGGCGCGACCAGCGTCCGTGAGGTTGGTGGGGCTGGCGTGCACCGTTGCGCCGAACGTTTCCATCATGTTGCGGCGATACGGCTTTTGCTGATAGCTGATCTTGACCATGAAAACTTCGATCTCGATGCCGAAGAACGCGCCGGCCATCGCCAGCGACGAACCCCACTGCCCCGCGCCGGTTTCGGTTGCAATCTTGCGCACACCTTCTTCGCGGTTGTAAAAGAGCTGCGCGACGGCGGTATTGGGCTTGTGGCTTCCCACCGGACTGACGCCCTCATATTTGTAGTAGATGCGCGCGGGCGTATCGAGCGCTTGTTCCAACCGGCGCGCGCGGAAAAGTGGGCTTGGCCGCCATTGAGCGTAAACCTGGCGCACCGGATCGGGAATTTCGATGTAGCTTTCCTGGCTCATTTCCTGCATGATGATCGCCATCGGGAAAATCGGCGCCAGGTCGTCCGGCCCGACGGGCTTTTGGGTCACAGGGCTGAGCACCGGAGAAAGCGGACGCGGCAGGTCAGGCACAACGTTGTACCACGCCTTGGGCATTTCGGTTTCGTCGAGCAGGTATTTGATGTGGGTATTGTCAGGCATAATCGGTTCTCCTTGCGAACGACACACTTAGCACATTGTGTAAAGTTCGGAGCAGGAACTTTTATGCCATGAAACGCAAAGCGCCCGTCCCCGAACGTTCCAGGGACGAGCGCACAAAGTGCCCGTGGTGCCACCCTGATTAGGCCACGCCCCACCCACGCCCCGCGCCCCAGAAAACAAAAAATCCGCCTGTGACGGCGGAAGGGTGCGCAAGATTACGCAAGTGAAGCCAGCCTCACTCATTG
>CAZZNC010000331.1:0-3751 GCA_964655405.1 uncultured Anaerolineaceae bacterium
CTCGCCTTCACGCTGGCGCTGATTGCGGCAGGGTATGCGGCGCTGGCGGGCATGTACACGCGCTCGATCGTGGGCGGGGCCATCGTGAGCATCATCGTGACTTATGTCGAGAGTCTGTTGCTTTACGGATTGATGTTGCTGGCAAATCTCTTGAACGCCCCCGCCTTGCTGAACATTTACCGCCTGACGCCCAGTTACAACGTGGCGAACGTGCAAGCCTGGCTCAACGATGGCACGAGCGCAGGTGCCCAGATGCACGACTACATAGACGCGATCACGTTTTCCGACAGCCTCAGTTTTTCGGTGGTGGCGCTGGCGATATGGGTGGTTGGCTTGGTGGGGTTAACGGCGCTCATCTTCCAGCGCCAGGACGTTACATGAGTGACGAGCGGCTTTTCGACGAGCGCACCTTGCGCAAACTGGAGCGGCTGATCCTGGTGGCCGACAAAGTGCGCGCGGGCGCGATCAAAGGGCAGCGGCGCTCAGCCAAGCGCGGGGCGAGCATCGAGTTTGCCGACTACCGCAACTACACGCGCGGCGACGATCCGCGCCGCGTGGACTGGAACATTTACGCGCGCTTGGGGCGGCTTATGATCAAGTTGCGCGAAGACGAAGAGGACTTGGCCGCTTACGTGTTGGTGGACGCTTCGGCCAGCATGGACTGGCCGCGCAACAGTGAGCGCGCCTGGCACAAGTTCCTTTATGCGCGGCGTCTGGCGGCGGGGCTGGCCTATGTCGCGCTCAGCGGCGGCGATCAGGTGACGGTGGCGGCGCTGCGCGAGGACGGCTTGCCGCAATGGGGACCCGCGCGCGGGCGCGGGCGGCTTTTGGAGCTGCTCGGCTGGCTGGAACGGCTGCACACGCGCGGCCCGCTCAGCCTCAACGCCGCGTTGGAGGCGTTCGCGCGGCGCACCGTCCGTCCGGGCGTTTGCGTGCTCGTCTCCGATCTCTTCGCGCCTGAGGGGATCGAGGCGGGTTTGCGCGCGTTGCAAGGACGCGGGCATCAGGTAGCGTTGCTGCACGTGCTTTCGTCGGACGAGGTCGCGCCGGAGCTGGGCGGCGATTTGCGTTTGGTGGACGTGGAAAACGGCGCCGCGCACGATGTGACGGTAGACGCGGAGGCGTTGGCGCGCTACACCGAGCGGCTGGCCGCATGGCAAGCGGCGATCCGCGCGCTGTGTGTGCGGCGCGGCGTGCGCTATGTGGCGGTGGAAACGCGCACGCCCTGGGAACAGTTGATCCTGGCCGAGCTGCGGCGCGTGGGGGTGGTGCACTGATGCGAGCGAGCACAGCGAGGTTGGCGGGGGCGTTGCCCCCGCGCCCCCAGCGGGGGACAGCGTCCCCCGCACCCCGCCGGAACGCGCTACGTGCCTTCCGGCAAGAGGGAGGCGCGCGCGAGGTCGCCGCGAGCCGTGCCCGTCAGGGCGTGGCGAGCGGCGGGCGACGTGCGCGCCGAAGGGGGCGGGCGACGTCGGCGCGGCGCGCAGCGTCGCGGCGGCTAGGTCGCCCCCACTGCTGGGCGTTGCTGGCGCTGATCGCGCTGGCTTTTGCGCTGCGCCTGGCCGACCTGAACGCGCCCAGCATCTGGCACGACGAGGCCTGGTCCATTCGCGCCATCCGCGACCCCATCGGCACGCCGGACGACAACACCCCGCCGCTCTACTACGCGCTGGGGCATCTGCTCTGGCTGGGCGCGGGAGAAACGCCGCTCGCGCTGCGTTACGCCTCCGTGCTGCTGGGCACACTGACCGTTGCGGTCGGCGCACAGCTGGCGGCGCGTTGGGCGGGGCAACGCGCGGCGCTTGTGGCGGCGGCGCTGTTGGCGCTCAACCCGCTGCTGTGGGCTTACGCGCGGGAGGTGCGCGCGTATGTGGCCGTGCCGCTGCTGGCGTTGGCGCTGCTGGGCGGGGCGGACGCACTCCTGGGCGCGCGAACCCGCCACCGCGCGCGCGTTTGGGCGGCGCTGTGGGTGTGTGAACTTGTGCTGCTTTACACGCACAACCTTAGCGTGCCGCTGATCGCCTGGCTGAACGTGGCAGTGGGCGGCGTGTGGCTGGCGCGGCGCACCTGGCGCGCGTTGGCGCTCTGGCTGGGGACGCAGCTCGCGCTGGGGGTCGCGTATCTGCCCTGGGTGCTGGGCCAGTCGCCGAGCGGAACGCCGCTCAACACCCCGCCCACCTTCGGTCCCGCGCACTGGTGGCGCGTCTGGCAGGGCTACTTTGCCCCGCTGCCCACGCTGATCGGCGCAAAGGGCGCGTTGGTGTGGGGGAGCGCGGCGCTGGCGGCCTTGGCGCTGCTGGCGGCGGTGCGTTTGGCGCGGCGGCGAGAACGCTGGGCGTGGCTGCTGTTGAGCCAGGCGCTGCTCTTGCCACCGCTGGCAACCGCCGTGCTGCTGGCCGCGCATATTGACTTTCATCCGCGCTACTACATCGCGGGCGCGCCCGCTGCGCTGTTGGTGTTGGCGTTGGGATTGGCGGGGGCTTTGCCCCCGCGCCCCCAGCAGGGGCCGCCGTCCCCTGCACCCCGCCGGAACGCGCTGCGCGCCTTCCGGCCAGTGGCGTTCCCCGCGCTGGGATGGGGCGTGCTGCTGGCGCTGAGTGTGGGCGTGAGCGCGGTCAGCGTGCACGTTCTGCGCTACGAGCCGCGCTACGGCCACGACGACTTCCGCGCGGTGGCCGCCTACTACGCTACACTGCCCGCCGACGCGCTGATCGTCGTGCCCTACGGCTGGGAACCGGCGCTGGAAGTGTATTACGCAGAAAAGCTGGGCGTGCAGACCGAAATTCTGGGTATTCCCCTACACAGCGACGAGGCGACCGCGTTGGCCGCGCTGCGGGAAGCATTGGCGCGGCGCACGCTGCCCGCGCACGTGGAGCTGCTGACCTGGTATCAGCTTCCCGCCGACCTGCGCGGCATGTACCCGTGCTTGCTGGGCGCGGCAGGGGAGCAGGTCGGCGCGCTGACCGTGCAGGGCGTCACCACGACCGCCTACCGCGTGGAGCGGCTGCCCGCGCTGGCGGACGTGCCGGACGTGGCGGCGGACTACGGCGTGCTGCGGCTGCGCGGGGCCGCGCAGTCCGCCGACGGGGGGAGCGCGCTTTGTTTGCGCACCGCCTGGCGCCTGGAACGCCCCACCGCCGAGGACTGGCGCGTTTCGGCGCGACTGTTGGCGGAAGATCCCACCGCCTGGCAAGTGGCGCGCACCGAGGCGGACATCCGCCAAGCCGACCAAACGCCCACCTCGGACTGGGCGGCGGGCGAGCGCGGCGCGGCTTACGCGCTGTTGCGCTTGCCGGATGGCGCGCCGCCGCAAGACTACCGCGTGCAAATCGTGCTTTTCAGCGCGCAGTCACCGCACGGCCTGGATCGCTTGCGCGAGGGCGTGCCGAGCGGGCGCACATTGCCGCTGCCCGCCGCCTGGCGGGGCCGGGGCGCGCCGTTCTCCGACGATTTCGCGCCGCTGATACCACATAAGGTCGTCGTGGCGGGCAGTGTGACGCTGTTGGGACATGACCTCGTCTCGCAACTGTTGGACTACGCCCCCTTGCCGTTAGACGCAGGGCAGACGCTGCGCGTCACGCTCTATTGGCAGACAGGGGAGCGCACCACCGCGCGCGCGTGGCAGGGCGCGGCGTTGGTGCTGCGCGGCGATGGGTGGGAGGTGCGCCACACCGTACACGCTTACGGCCCGCGCAGTTTGGACTGGCACGCGCTGCGCGTGCCGCCGCAAGCTGAAGGGCAAGCCGAGCTG
>CAZZNC010000332.1:0-3748 GCA_964655405.1 uncultured Anaerolineaceae bacterium
AGCGCGTCCCCAAAACGTTCGTGCAGCGTGCGCCACACGTCCCACATAGGCGCGAAACACGCCTCGCCGGTGCAATCGTCGGGTGGCGTGGGCGCTTCAAGCGTAGCTACGTCCAGCCCCAACGTGTCCGCTGCGCCCAACATGCCTTCTACCGCGCCAGCAGCCAATGCCGCGTCGTCCAGCGGATCAACATAATTAGCGTGCAGCAAGTCCCACGATTCCCAAAAGGGGCGGAACAACTCCACGGTTTCCGGCGGTTGGTCGCCTTGTGCATGGGCCGAGGAGCACAGCCCCCCCACGCGCACCAAATAGGCCGCACCCAACAAACTCAACGCCAGCACGACAACGCACGCAGCCACCAACAATCTGCGGGCGCTGCGAAACAAGCTCCAAAACAACATAGCGCGCTCTCCGTTTCCGTCGTTACGGTCGCACAATGAAATTGATTATAGCGGCTTGAGTTATGGCCCGCTCAAAAACTCAGCCGTTCCCCCACGCGCACCCGCTCCAACAACGCAGGGTGCGCCTCGATCAAATAGCGGGCGGGATGAGCCGGTTTATACATAGGACGCCAGGGCTTGGCAAGTTGCGCGTCCACCACCCGCCCGTTGCTATCCAACCACACCGCCGCAATGGGAAAGAAGACAAAAAACATGTGGATGGTGGTATCCATGACGCTGGCGCGGCGATAGACGAAGAGCAGCCCCTCGTCCTCCGCAATGCGTCGGCGGAACATCAGCCCGCGCAAATGACACCAATAGCCCGCGCACCACTTGGCACGCGCCAAGACCGTTTCGCCCGTTTCTGTGCGTTGGATCGTGCGCCAAGTGCTCATCGTTTTCCTCTTCCTGTCCCCAAAACGCCAACATTGATTACAATATGTACTACAGCGTCCCCTGCGGCGCGCCTTTGTCCACTTATGTCAAGGAAAGGCATTATATACCGATGGACTACAAAGCCATGCTCGAATCGTTGTGGTTGACCGACCAGCCGATGTGGGACTTTGCGCTTTACGGCCTGTTCTTGCTCAACGTTATTTTGCTGATCACCGTACCGAGTGACTCGTCCTTCGGCACGATGTTGGGCATTTTGATCCTGGTTTCCATCGTGATAGACAAAACGTATGCCTTTGGCTATCTGATGAAGTCCCCTTACCCCAAAGCGTGCCACGCCAAAATCTTTATCGGCACCTATCTGATCCGCACCATCATGTTCGTTGCCCCGCTGACCGTTGCAGGCTCAACCGACAGCGGCAAAGCGCGCGGCATGGGCATTTTGGCGGGGCTGGCAGGCGGTGTGTATATGTTCGGGCGCTGGTTCATGGAACAGCGTAACGTGGTCAGCTCCACCATCACCTGCCAAAACCCCGAAATGGCTATCGCCGGAGCGCAAGTCGTCTTGTTGCTGAGCTATTTGGCGTTGCGCCGCTCGGTGCGCCTAATAAACGGGCACGTTCCAATCGCGGTAGCGCGGGAGCTTGCCGCGCACGAGGTCGAAATATAGTTCGCGCAGCCGCTGCACCACCGGCCCCATCTGCCCCGTGCCAACGGGCCGGTGGTCTACCTCCGCAATCGCCACGATCTGCACGCCCGTCCCGCAGAAAAAGGCCTCGTCGGCAATGAAAACTTCGGTGCGGTCAATGACGCGCTCCACCACCTCCAAGCCCATTTCCTCACGCAGCAACTGGATCACCGTGCGGCGCGTGATGCCCTCCAAGATGTTGGATGTGACGGGCGGGGTATAGGCCACGCCGTCGCGCACCATGAAGAAGTTTTCCGCGCTGCCTTCGGAAATGTGGCCGCTTTGGTCCAGCACCAACGCCTCATCATAGCCCGCCAACACCGCGTCCGTTTTGATGAACGCCGAATTGGCATACGCCCCCACGATCTTGCCGCGCGCGGGAATCATGTTGTCGTCAATGCGTGCCCACGAAGAAAACGTCACGCGCGAGCCTTCCTCGTTGGGGATGTAGCTGCCGAAAGGCAACGCGAACATGGTAAAGTCGGCTTCCAGGCCGTGCAAACGCACACCGATCCCCACCGAGGACTTGTACACCAGCGGGCGGATGTACACATCCTCACCGCGATAGGCTTCCTTGCGCAAAAGATCGCGCAAAATGCCCAGCATATCCTCCGGCGTGTAAGGCAGCTCCATCAACAGCATCTTGGCGGAGTTCAACACGCGGCGGAAGTGGTCTAGCGGTCGGAAGATATAGAGCTGCTCTTCGTCCGCGTTCCAATAGGCGCGCACTCCGCCGAAAACGCCCGTGCCGTAATTGAAAGCGTGCGTCATCACGCTGACTTTGGCCTGCTCGATGGGCACGATCTCTCCCTGGAAAAACGCATACTTGGGGCCTGTGGTCATTGGCTCACTCCTTACGTCAACATACTGCGCAAGCGTTCCCATTATAAACCCGCGCCCGCGCTAGGCGGGCACGAATTCCAAATACTCGGTGGTCAGTTGATCCAAATCCGCATAGAAGCCGCGTCTTTCGGGCGGCAGCAAGCGCGCCAATTGCCACATCATTTCGCGCGTCATCTGGCGCAACACCGCGCGCGGCACACGCCCGCCGTCCGCGCAGAAGCGGAACGCCGGCCCCACCCGCACCGTGACCGGCGTGCGACGCAAGCGTTTCCATGTTGAGGGGAAACCGTCCGTGCCCTCCAAGCCGACGGGCACGACTGTCGCGCCCGCCTTCACCGCCAGGTACGCCGTGCCGTCGCGCGCTTCGATCAAAGCAGGGTTGCGCGTGCCTTCCGGCGCTATCAGCACCGGACGGTCTTGTTCCAGCAGCGCCAACGTGCTCGCCAGTGCCTGGCGATCCGGTTCGCCGCGCCGCACAGGGTAAACGCCCCAAGCGCGTCCGACCATGCCGATGAGCGGATGGCGCATGTTCTCGATTTTGGACATAGGCACCACGTAACGCGAGGTGATAAGGCCCGTTGTCACGAAAGGGTCAATGGCGGCGATGTGGTTCATGATGATGAGGGTCGGGCCGCCGGTGGGGATGTGTTCCAGCCCCCGCACATCCAGCCGCGTCAGCAACCCAAACCCCAGCGGACGCAGCACGAAATCCCGCAAGATGCGCCGCCGCCGGTCGAAGCGCGCTTGGTCGCGCACGACCGGATGCACATGGGCAGAAGTCAACCAGCGTGAAGTGCTCACCGCGCCCTACCCCTTCCGTTGACGCCGCCGTCCACGCTTTTTGGGCGCGGTCTTGGGCTTTTGCTTGAGCTGTTGCACTTCGCGGGGCGACAATTCACGCCACTGCCCGGGCCTGAGGTGGCCGATTTCCAGAAACTCGATCTTTTCGCGGATCAGTTGCTTGACCGGATGCCCCAACATGCCCGCCACGCGGCGGATTTGGCGCTTGCGGCCCTCACGCAGCACCACTTCCAGCCACGTATCCGGCCCGCGCGTTTCCAGCACGCGCACTTTGGCGGGCAAGGTGCGTTTGTCGTCCAGCATCACACCGTTACGCCATTGTTCGAGCGTTTCGCGCGTGGGGTGGCCGTCCACCAACACGCGGTAAGTTTTGGTGTGACCGTAGCGCGGGTGCATGAGCTTGTCGGCAAGTTCGCCGTCGTTGGTCAAGATAATCAGCCCTTCGCTGTTGGCGTCCAAGCGTCCCACCGTGAAAAGGTGGCCCTGGTGCGGCACGAGGTCGCGCACAATGGGGCGTTTTTCGTCCGCAAAAGGCTTGTTGGTGCTCAACACGCCGCGCGGTTTGTGCAGCAGATAGTAAACG
>CAZZNC010000333.1:0-3711 GCA_964655405.1 uncultured Anaerolineaceae bacterium
TCCACTCTATGCATTTCCCCCGCGCATAGTGGGGGTCTATAGTATGTATACTACATACGCGCTATTTCTACATACGTTGTGTTTTCTACACCATCAGGAGATAAAAGCCCATGGCAATGCAAACTGAAAAGCTCCCCGAACTCCGCGCTATCATCTTCGCCCTGCATGGCGCGATTGAAACGCTCGAAGAACCTGCGCGCAGCATGGCAGAAACTGTTGCCTTCAAAAAGGAAGTGGACGGCATAGTCTTCCGTGTT
Source organism: uncultured Anaerolineaceae bacterium (assembly GCA_964655405.1). Lineage (GTDB taxonomy): Bacteria > Chloroflexota > Anaerolineae > Aggregatilineales > Aggregatilineaceae > JALSSH01. Next base: position 258 of record CAZZNC010000333.1, read on the forward strand.
GTGGACTTTACTGATGCTCAGCTGGACTTCAGCAACCTTGTGATGGGGATGGCTATGGAAAAACAGCACGAAGGCGGCGCCTTTGACCCCGAAGTGGCGACCATCTACGTTGGTGTGCATGATCTGGTGGAGCTGGGCGTGCGTGCCTTCAAGGAACAAGAGCAATATGCCGGCTCGAACGTGATCGGGTTGGTGAGCACGCGCCAAGAGGCGTTGGACTTGATCCGTGCTCAGCTCGCCGAAGAATAGCACAAAAAATCCTAGCATGGGTTCCGCAGCGGGCAACCGATGAACACAGCACACGCCATCACACGCCTGACGCGCCGCCGCCGCCGACAACGTCGCCGCACGGGGCAAACGGTGCCGCGTATTTTACGTTGGATAGGTGTGGTCTTGGGGGTGGGCGTGCTGGCCCTGGCCGTCAGCGTGTTGGTGGCGTTGGGGGTGTTCGCGGCGGTGTACAACACCTATGCGGCTCAGCTTCCCCCGCCCGAACGCATTGTTTCGGCGGAAGAAGAAGCCTTCCTGACCAGTGTGCTTTACGACCGTAGCGGGCAAACGGTGCTCTACGAAGTGATCGATCCCGCGGGGGGGGATCGACGTTGGGTGCGGCTGGACGACCTGCCGCCGTATGTGCTGCAAGCCACCGTCGCCATCGAAGACGCCAGTTTTTACCGCAACCCGGGCTACGACTTGCGCGGCATGGCGCGCGCGTTGTGGGCCAACCTCACCGGCGGGCAACTGCAAGGCGGCAGCACTATCACACAGCAACTCGTGCGCAATGTGCTTCTGGCGCCGGAAGAGCGCCGCGAGCTGAGCGTGGGGCGCAAGGTCAAGGAAGTGATCCTGGCGACCGAGATTTCGCGCCTGTATAGCAAAGACCAAATCCTCGAATGGTACATCAACACCAACTTTTACGGGGGCTGGGCTTACGGCATCGAAGCGGCGGCACAGCAGTATTTCAGCAAACCCGCGCGTGACCTGACGTTGGCCGAAGCGTCTATGCTGGCCGCCATCCCGCAGTTTCCGCTGCAAAATCCGATAGACAACCCCGATGCAGCCAAATTCCGCCAAGGGCTGGTGCTGCAAGCGATGGTGGACGAGGGATATATTACGCAACCGCAGGCCGACGGAGCTTTTCAGCAGTCGCTGGCCGTGCAGCCCTTCAGCGCACGTTTTGACATCATCGCACCGCACTTCTCTTTTTATGCGCGCGCCGAAGCCGAAGCGATCCTCGACGATTTGGGCTTTGACGGGCCGCGTTTGCTCACACGCGGCGGGTTGCGCATCTACACCACGCTGGATTTGGACTTGCAACTGCAAGCCGAATGTGTGGCGCGCAGCTACGTTTCGCGGTTGGATGGTGACGATCCGTATATCACGTACAACACCAGCCTGGGCACGCCGTGTCCTGCTGCCACCTACCTCCCGCCGCTGTCCCAAACGATGCTCGGCGGGCCGCGCGATGTGACCAACGCGGCGGTGGTGGTTTTGCGCGGCGAAACCGGCGAAGTGTTGAGCATGGTCGGCAGCGTGGATTATTGGGATACGGGCATCCAGGGCAATTACAACGCGGCACTGGCCCAACGGCAACCGGCTTCTTCGTTCAAGCCGTTTGTGTACATGGCCGGTTTTTTGCAAGGGCCGCTGCCGGGCTATCCGAACGGCATCACGGCGGCCACCATGACCTACGACGTGCCGATTGAGTTCGACAACGGCGGCCAACCCTATACGCCGGTGAACATAGACCGGCAATATCACGGCCCGATGAGCCTGCGCGACGCGCTGGCGAATTCCTACAACGTGCCGCCGGTGCAAATTGCCAATCTTGTCGGTCTGGGGCCGATTTTGCGCACCGCGCACCGGCTGGGCATCAACTCGCTGACCCAGCTCGACCGCTACGGTTTGGCGTTGGCGCTGGGCAGCGGCGAAGTCTCGCTGCTCGATCTCACTTACGCTTACAACGTTTTCGACCAGGGCGGCTACATGGTCGGCGTGCCGGTGCACGAAGACCAGAGCGCCCCGGGCTTTCGCGGACTAAATCCGGTGGCGGTTTTGCGCATCGAGGACGCGGAGGGGCGTGTGCTGTGGGAATACGGCGCGGAAACCGGCACGTTCCAACGCCGTCTGGTGCTCGAACCGGCGCTGGCCTACATCCTGACCGACATCCTGGCGGACGACGCGGCGCGCGAACCGGCCTTCGGGCGCGGTAGCGCGTTGGAGCTTTCGCGTCCCGCCGCTGTCAAGACCGGCACCACCAACGACAACCGCGACGCCTGGACGGTCGGTTACACGCCGCAACTAACGGTTGGCGTGTGGGTGGGCAACAACGACAACCGCTCGATGAGCGATGTGACCGGCTCGACGGGCGCCGCCCCGATTTGGCACGCGCTGATGGAGTACGCGCACACGCGCGACGCTCTGCCTCGCCAGGAGTGGGCGCATCCCTCGACGGTGGTGGAAGCGGTCGTGTGCCAAATTTCCGGCTTGTTGCCCACGCGCATCTGTCCGCAAACGCGCGAGCTTTTCTACGTAGATCCCGAGCTGGGCATTGATACGCGCCCTTCCCAGGTGGACACCTATTGGAAAGAGTACGCGATCAACGTGTGCAACGGGCGTTTGGCGAGCGCTTCTTCGCCGCCGGAGTGCGTGGAGCAGATGGTCTTTTTCGACTGGCCGCCGGAGGTGCGCGCTTGGGCACGCGAAACCGGCCAGCGTTTCCCGCCGGACGAGTACGACACGGTGGACGCCACCTCGCCATTCAATTCGGTGGCGATCATTTCGCCGCCCTTCTTGGGACGTGTGCGTGGGCAGGTAGATGTGCGCGGCAACGTCAGCGATGAGCAGTTCGCTTACTACCGTTTGGACTACGGCGCGGGCACGCAGCCGGACGTTTGGTTGCAGCTCGGCGAGGGGACACAGAGCGGGCGCGATGTGCTGCTGGGCACGTGGGACACGGCGGGGCTGAGCGACGGCGCGGTTTACACGCTGCGGCTGACGATGGTGCGCGCGGACAACTCGTTGGAAACGGCTTACGTCGCGGTGACGGTGGACAATCGCCCGCCGCGCGTGGTGCTCAGCGAACCGCAGGACGGCGCGAGCTTCTCGCTGCGGCGGGACGCGGCGATCACGTTGCGCGCCGAGCCGGAGGACAATGTGCAGATTGCTTCGGTGGAGTTCTACCGCGACGGCGAGCTTGTCGCCACCGCCGACGAGTGGCCCTATACGGCGCGCGTGCCGTTGGAGCAGGCGGGTGAATTCGAGTTGTGGGCGGTGGCGTATGACGCGGCGGGCAACAGTGCGCAGTCCGCAACGGTGCATGTGCAGGTGGGAGAGTAGCGGGGCGGGGGTGTTGCTCATATACCAGTCTAGAGGAGGGGAGAACGGGTCGGTGTCGGCACCACGACGATGAAAAACGTTGCCTATCTGTTCCTGATGGTGCTCGCTGCTTGGT
>CAZZNC010000334.1:0-3704 GCA_964655405.1 uncultured Anaerolineaceae bacterium
GCACAGTCGTTCGGCATGTGTTGGAAGAGATCTTCACGCCGATGCTCGAACAGCGTATGAACGAACCCGACAGACCCCCCATCGCGGACGTGTTGCGCGAGGCTGTCCAACGTGCCAACAAAGCCGTGACAACCGAGCTTTCTGAAGGCGGCACGACGGCAACCATTACCGTTATCCTGGGCGACCTGGTGTATATCGCGCATGTGGGGGACAGCCGCGCCTATATGATCACCGACGACGGGATCGAGCAAGTTACGCGGGATCATTCGTTGGTACAGCGCCTGATTGAGCTGGAACAGCTGACGCCGGAAGAAGCTGCCGAGCACCCTCAGCGCAACGTGCTATACAAAGCCATTGGGCAAAGCGAATCGCTGGAAGTGGATACGATCACGCGCCGGTTGCAACCGCGCGCCCGTTTGTTGTTGTGCAGTGATGGGCTGTGGAATCTGGTTTCCGAAGAAACGATCAATGAAATGATCCATCAATATCCAGACCCACAGGAAGTTTGCAATCATTTGGTCAAGCTGGCGAACGAACGCGGGGGAGCCGACAATATCACGGTCGTGCTTGTTCAGGCGCCAGGTTAAACACAGTGGTGTGGTGGGGGATGCTAAGAACGCATGGACATTTCGCATAATCTATATGCCATTTTAGGATTGTCGCCGGAAGCCGCCCAAGAAGACATCCGCGACGCCTACAGGGTATTGGCGCGCCGTTTCCATCCGGACGCCAACCGTAACGAAGGCGCGGATGTTCTCTTCCGTGACATTGCGACGGCTTATGAGGTGCTCGGTGACCCAACGCAGCGCGTGCGCTACGACGCCCGACGGCATCGTGAAGCCGATGAACCGAACTACTTTTCACTGCGTGTCACACCCAGCAAACGCATATTGCCCACACTCGGAGAGCCGCAAGTTTTCTACCTGCTGGTCGAAATCGTCCCCATGCGGCACACAACCCAGCAAGGGGCACAACAAACACCGCTCAACTTGGTGTTGGTGTTAGACCGCAGCACCTCGATGCGCGGCCAGCGTTTGGACAAAGTGAAGATCGCTGCCCGCCAGATCATTGATCAGTTGGGGCCGCAAGACATTCTTTCGGTGGTAGCCTTCAGCGACCGCGCCGATGTGTTGATCGAAGCGGGGCCGGTGACCGACCCCGCCGAGCTGCGCGCCACCGTGAGCATTATGCGCGCAGGCGGTGGAACGGAAATTTATCACGGGTTGGCCGCCGGCATCGAGCAGTGCCGCAAACATCTTGGCCCGCACATGGTCAACCACGTGATCCTGCTGACCGACGGGCGCACTTTTGGCGACGAGGAACGCAGTTTGTCCATCGCCAAGGAAGCCACCAAAAAAGGTATCAGCATCAGCGCTATGGGCATCGGTGACGAGTGGAATGACGTTTTTCTCGATGCACTGGCCGCGACCAGCGGCGGCACGTCGGCATACATCAACTCTCCAGCAGCCGTCGTGCGCTTCCTCAACGACCGCGTGCGCAGCTTGGGCGAAGCCTTTGTCGAACGGCTGCAACTGACCGTTGCACCGGACGCCGACGTAACGTTCGAGTCTGCATTCAAGCTCCACCCCACCCCCCAGCCACTCACCATCACGCCGCAACCCATCCCCATCGGCGTGTTGGAGAAAAAACGCCCCAGCGCAGTGCTTTTGCAACTGCAAATGCCACCGAGCAACAAAGATCATTTTCGCACGGTGGTCCGGTTGGATGTGACCGGAGACGTGCTGACCGCCAAGCGTACAGGCTATAAGGTCATCAGCGATATTTCGGTGGAGATCGCAGAAAGCCCCGGGCCGGAAGACCCACCGGCGGCCATTTTGGATGCGCTGGGCAAGTTGACGCTATATCGAATGCAGCAAAAAGCCGAGCAGGCTATCCAACAAGGGGACATAGTGTCGGCCACTCGTCGTTTGGAAAACCTCGCCACACGGCTTTTGGCCGCAGGGCAAGAAGAGCTGGCCCAAGTAGCCAAAGAAGAAGCCCGCCGCGTCTCTCAGACCCGCGCTTTTTCTGAAGAAGGCCGCAAAGGACTAAAGTTCGGCACACGGATGTTGTTGGCATTGCCAGAACCCAGGGAAGATGGTGGAGCATGAAAACGTGCCTCTACTGCGCACACGAAAACCGCGAAGGGGTGCTCTTCTGCGAAGAGTGCGGACACCCCTTCATCGGCGATCAAGAGAAGTTGCTAGCCACCACACGCTTGATGCAACAAGAGGCCGCCACCGCCAATCGGATGGCATGGGGCACGGCACATTTCCGCTCCGGTGCGCAACTGGTCGTGCGCGTGCGCGAACATACCGAAGCCATTGTGCTCCATTTGCAAGATGAACTGTTGATCGGGCGCTCCGACCCACAAATCGGCACAAAACCGGCTTTGGATCTCATGCCCTATGGGGCTGTGGAACAAGGGGTTTCGCGCCAGCACGCCAAAATCCAGCGCGTTGATGATGCGCTGATGTTGGTCGACTTGGAGAGCACCAACGGGACTTATCTCAACGGTCAGCGTCTGCTGCCCAACCAGCCGCGTATGTTACGCGACGGCGACGAAGTGCGGCTAGGGCGTTTGGTGATACACGTGTTCTTTGGCTAAAAGCGCCGTCATAATTTGGGGTGACGAATGCACACATTACTGATTCACATTTCCAACGAAGAGCCGATCTTGGCCGAAGTTGAAGAGTTGCCAGCAGCCAGTGCCCAGGTGTTGTATTGTATGAATCCACGCCGCCGAGACGGTAAAGAGTTGCACTACGTGTTGCCGGAGGTGCAAACGATCATCTTGCCCTGGCACCGCATCAACTTCATTGAGATCATGCCGTCCGGCGACGAAGAAGAGATCGTGAGCGCCTTCATCGATTAACGCCTGACACATTTTCCATAGCGCCAGTGTCCCTGTGTAGAGAGGAAAAGCGCACGATGGCAGGTAGACCGCCGCGCACCGTTCCACGCGAAACCAAACGCATCCTCGTTGTAGACGACGAGAAGCGTATGATTGATTTCATCCGTATGAACTTGGAGTTAGAAGGCTACCAAGTGCTAGAAGCGCACAACGGGCTGGAAGCGCTGGAAGCGATCCGCACGCAGCTTCCCGATTTGGTGTTGCTGGATGTGATGATGCCGGAACTTGACGGCTTCGAAACGCTCAAAATGCTGCGCGAATTTTCCAGCGTTCCCGTGATCATGCTCACTGCTAAGGGTGAGGAAGACGACAAAGTTTACGGGCTGGAGCTGGGCGCAGACGACTACATCACCAAACCGTTCGGCTCGCGAGAGCTTTCCAGCCGCATCCGCGCTGTGTTGCGCCGTGCGGAAATGCCTTCGGTTTCGCCGGACAAAGCCGTGTTGAAAATTGACGACCGGCTGAGCGTGGACTTCAACCGCCGCGAGGTGATTGTCGAAGGCAAGCGCATCAAGCTGCGCCCAACCGAATATCGCTTGCTCTACCACTTGATCGAAAACGCGGGCTGGACCGTGCCGCACGAGCAATTGTTGGCGAAGGTGTGGGGCTACGAATACCGCGACGAAACGCACTACGTGCGGCTGTATGTGAACTATCTGCGCGAAAAGATCGAGGAAGACCCGTCCCACCCTAAATACATCCTGACCGAGCGCGGCGTTGGCTATCGCTTCGTAGACTTCCGCCACCAAGACGACGCCGAGGAACGTTAAACGCTGGCGCAGGAGGTGCG
>CAZZNC010000335.1:0-3685 GCA_964655405.1 uncultured Anaerolineaceae bacterium
TGCGAGCGTCATTCAGCGCGTGGAAACGGCGCCCGCCACGCCGGAGCTGGCCCCGCTGCCCGCGCCGGACGGCGGGCAAGGGTTGGCCTATGCGGGTGTCTATATGGGCAGCCCCTGGGTCTATGTGGCGGTCAACCGCATTGCCGAGGCGGCGGCGCTGGTGCCCTTCTACGTCTACCGCCGCGAGGGCGAGCACGAGATCGCGGTGACCGATCACCCCTTCGAGCGGCTGTTGCGCCGCCCCAATCCGCTGATGAGCCGCTTTGAGCTTTTCGAGCACACGGTCGGCAACCTGGAAATCCACGGCAACGCCTACTGGTTCTTGGCGGGCGAGCCGGGGGGCGTGCCGCGTGAAATTTGGCCGCTGCGTCCGGACCGTGTGCGCGTGGTGCCGGACGCGCGGCGCGGGGTGCGCGGCTATGTCTACAGCGTGGACGGGCGCGAAGTGCCGTTGGAGGCGGCGGAGGTGGTGCACTTTCGCCGTTGGCATCCGGCCAGCGACTACTACGGGCTGAGCGCGCTGGAGGCGGCGCGCCTGGCGGTGGAAAGCGACCGCGCCATGGCGGACTGGAACCGGCGCTACTTCGGCGAGGGGCGCGCCGTGCCTGCGGGCATCCTGACCATCCGCGAGCGGGTCAGCGACGCGGACTTTGAGCGCATCAAGCGGGAATGGCGCGCCGCTTACGGTGGGCGGGAGCGCAAGACGGCCTTCGTGCGCGGCGCCAGCGTGGAATGGCAGCATATCGGCCTCAGCCAGCAGGATATGGACTTCCTGAACGCGCGGCGCTTCAACCGCGAGGAAATTTTCCAGATCTTCGGCGTGCCGGTGGGCATGTTCAGCGAAAACGCCACCGAGGCTAACGCGCAGGTGGGCGAGCGCGTGTTCGTGGAGCGCACGCTATGGCCCAAGCTGGTGCGCCTGGCGGAAAAGATCAGCGCGGATCTGTTGCCGTTTTACGGCGCGGACCTGGGGGGATGCTTCAAGGACATCCGTCCGCGTGACCGCTCGCAGCAGTTCGAGGAAATGCGCCTGGCGCGCGGCGTGCTGACCGTGGACGAGATGCGCGCGCGCTACTTCGGGTTGGGTCCGCTGGACGGGGCGGGGTAGGGTGGGGGCTTGGGCGGGCGAGGAATGTTCGCTGGCAGTGAACCCTCGCCGCCGCGCCGAACGCTGCGCGTTCGACGCGGCACGGTGAGCGCAGAACTTGGCCGCTCGGTGAGCGCCCGCTGCCGGTGAACGTTCGCCATCGTTGGGCGCGCCGCCGTGCGCCATTCGGCGCACCCAAAGCGGCTTTCGCCGCTTTGCGCCGCGCGGAGCGCGGGGCGGGCGGCGCGCCCCATGCGCACGGTGACGGCTCAAGCTCCCCTCCAACGCGCGTCTATGCACAAACGCCGCGAGGCGTGCGCGCAGCACGGCTCGCGGGGGGTACAGGGGCCAGCGGCCCCTGTTGGGGGCGCGGGGGCGAAGCCTCCGCCAAAACGCGCAACCACCCACCTCCGCCGCGCTTGCCGCTGCAAGGTCGCCGCGCTACATTCTGGGCGGACATACGCACTCAGAAAGGAGTGTAGCGATGCGTCGCTCACGGTTTTTCACGTTGGGAATGCTGGCTGCCCTGGGCGGGCTGGTGCTCGGCTTTGCGGTCGGGCTGGTGCTGATGTTGGATGTGAGCATCACGGCTTCCCAGGATGCGCCGACGCCTCTGCCGACGCTCGTGCCGCCCTCTGCCGACTATCTGACCGTGTTGGACGCGGAGGAGGCGGCCATTTCATACATCTACGATCAGGTTGGCCCCTCGGTGATGCACATCACCAGCCGCAGCGCCGTTTACGACTTTTGGCGTGGCGTCGTGCCGCGTGAAGGCACGGGCTCCGGCTTTGTGTACGACGCGGAAGGGCACATTGTTACCAACAACCACGTGGTCGAAGACGCCGACGAGATCGAAGTGGTGTTGGCGGACGGGACGACGCTGCCCGCCAAAGTGGTCGGCGCGGACAAATTCTACGATCTGGCCGTGATCCAGGTGGACGCCGCGCAATTGCACGCACCGGCGCTCCCGCTTGGCGAGGCGGACGCGCTGCGTGTGGGGCAGCGCGTGCTTGCCATCGGCAACCCCTTCGGGCTGGATCGCACGCTGACCACCGGCATCATCAGCGCGCTAGACCGCACCATCGAGTCCGAAAATGGCTCGCTAATCGGCAACGCCATCCAGACCGACGCCGCGATCAACCCGGGCAACTCCGGCGGCCCGCTGCTGAACACGCGCGGCCAGGTGATCGGCGTCAACGCGGCCATTCGTTCCCCCTCCGGCGGTTCGGTCGGCATAGGCTTCGCCGTGCCCATTAGCACGGTGCGGCACGTCGTGCCGGACTTGATCGCCTACGGCCACTATCGCCACCCCTCGCTGCGCATCGCCGTGCGCGAGCTGGGCTATGAAGTGCAGCCGCCTTCCGACAAAGTGCAGCACGGTCTGTTGATCGTAGACCTCGACCCTGACGGGCCGGCGGGGAAGGCCGGTTTGCAGGCCGCACAGGTGCAACGTCAGGGACTGCGGGTGCTTTTCGTCGGCGGGGACATCATCACGGCCATTGACGGCCAGCCGCTCCGCACGCGCGACGAGCTGCAACTGTACTTGGAAGAACACACCCACCCGGGCGACAACGTGACGCTGACCGTTGTCAACAAAGAAGGACAGCGCACCGTGCAAGTGACCGTCGGCGAATACACGGGCTGAGGATCGGGACGCGCTGCGACGAGTGTGCGATCAACGGCGGCGCGCGCGAGGTCAGCGCCCCGCCGCGAAGTGGCGAGGCGCTGGGCGACGTGCGCGCCGCTGCGGGCGGGTGACGTGCGGCGCAGCCCCTCCCTCGCCCTGAGGGAGAGGGGCCGGGGGCGAGGGAGGTGCCGCGCGAGGTCGCCCGCACAAGGTTTGCAGGCGGCGTTAACGGATGCAGTCGAACGTGATATGCACGCTGCAATTGCCGTTGACCGTCACGGTTGCGTCGTTTACCATGTACCCCGGCGATGGGATGTCGCCGCACGTGCCCGACCAGCTCTGTACATAGCAGCCGGAACCTGGCTGCGCGTGAATGTTCACATTGGATTCCAGCGTGTAACTGTTCTCTCCGCAATTGGGGCGCGTGAGCTTGTAGGCGGTGCCCCAAGGGCCGGTGGTCAGCGTCACCGTGTAGCAATTGGGCTGTGGCGTGACGTTGTCGTCAGGTTCGCCGCAGGTTTGAGGATCCCACAAGCACGCGCCGTCCGGTGCGGTGACGCACTCGCTGGCCGGATGCCCGCACGTGTCGCACGATCCGCACGGCCCCCAACCGCCCGACGGCGTCGGATTGAACGGGATCAGTGGCGGCGGCGGGGTGAAGCCTACCATGGCGCACGAACCGACCGATTTCACGTCTTCCGCCTTCACCCATAGACTGTTGGTGACCTCGCTGCCTGGCAGCTCGTTCTTGTCCAGCTCCCACCACGTCGCCCCGTCGTCGTCTTGCGCTTGCCCGATGACCGTGAATTGCTGGCCCATCGGCAGGATGCCGAACACGCCCCGATTACGCCCTGGCCCCACGTGTATACGCACCCCGTCTCGGTCGGTGCTGATTCCGCAGGGCGCACCAATCGGACGCCAGCCCGAATCGTAATCCGCGTAGGGGTCTTCGCTCCGCTTGAACCAACGCT
>CAZZNC010000336.1:0-993 GCA_964655405.1 uncultured Anaerolineaceae bacterium
CTGACGCCGGTGGTGGCTTTGGCCGCGCTGGTGTACTTCCTGGCCGTGCTGCTGATGCCGCTGGGCATGATAATCTACTCGGTAATCGCCATGGTGGAAACATGGAGCGGGCACAATTACCGCGTGCCGTATATCGCGCGCTGGGTCGAAAGCCAAATGTACAGCGACTAAACCCGCGCTCTGCTCGGCTTTCCGCGCCCCGCTTTCCGGCGGGGCGTTTGCGTTGGCTGCGGACGGGCTTGGCGCAAGACGAAGCGCGCGCGGTCACCCGACTTTTGTCCACCTGCCCCAGATCGCAAATCATGCTACACTAGGGGCAATCCACAAGGCTACGCATGGAAACCGAGGGGGCCTTATGCGACACAAACGGATCATGTGGTTTCGCTTTGGCGTGAGCACGCTGGTGCTGCTCGCATTGCTGAGCGTGGGGACATTCCCCCAAGCCTGGCACGTCGCGCACGCTCAGGGCGACAACTTGTTGCAAAACCCGGGCTTTGAAGAACCGTACATCGCCATCAACGGGGACCAGACGCTGCGCGTAGCGCACGTCTGGCAACCCTGGCACGTTTCCAATGATGGCAGCGCGTCTTCGATCAACGCGCGTCCGGAATACAAGCCCGCGCCTGCCAACCGCGTGCGCAGCGGTGCCGCCGCACAAGAATACAACACTTTTTTCGCCACACACACCGGCGGCGTCTATCAGCGCGTGCCCGTACCGCCCGGGACGGAACTGCGCTTTAGCATTTACGTCTATGTGTGGTCGTCGGCCACCTTTGCCAATCCCAATGTCAGCGACGACCCCAACCAAGTGATCGTCAACGTGGGCATAGACCCCACCGGCGGCACAAACGGCGAAAGCGCCAACATCATTTGGTCGGCGGACGCGGAATTTTACGACGAGTACCGCGAAATGTCCGTCACGGCCAGCGCGCAAAGCGCCGCCGTGACCGTCTTCGTGCGCACCGCGCCGCAGGGCTTCGTGGGCACAAACAA
>CAZZNC010000336.1:1003-3683 GCA_964655405.1 uncultured Anaerolineaceae bacterium
ACAAACAACATCTATTTGGACGACGCCGCGCTGCTCCCGTTGGGCGAAGCGCCACCGCCCACCGCCGCCCCGCTGCCCACCAACACGCCCGCCGACGGAAGCGTCTTCGTGCCCACACAAGAAGGCACGATCACGCCGCTGCCGCCCAGCGTCACACCGCGCTTCAGCCCCACACCACGCCCCACCACCGCCCCAACCCAGCCACCTTTGCCGAACGAATACAACGACACCGTGCTCTATACGGTAGTGGCCGGAGACACGCTCTGGGGCATTGCGCAACGCTACAGCAGCTCGGTGAGCGCCATTGTCAAGGTCAACGGGCTGAGCGAAAACGACTATTTGAGCATCGGGCAAACGCTGGTGGTGCCGGTGAAACAACAATACACACCGCCGCCCACCTTCACCCCCGCGCCCACTCAGGCCAGCGGCACAGGCGGCCCGCTGCCTGCGCCCACCGGCGTCGGCACGTACACTGTGCAGGGCGGCGACACGCTTTCGTCCATTGCCGCGCACCACAACACCACCATCGCCACGCTCGCGCAAATGAACAGCATCGTCAATCCAAACTTGATCTACCCCGGGCAGCAACTGCACGTGCCGCAAACCGCCGCGCCCATGCCCGCCCCACAACCTGCGCCCGCTCCACATCCCGCAGGGCCTACCACGCACGTCGTGCAAGCCGGTGAAAACCTATTCCGCATCAGCTTGCGCTACAACGTGACGATGGACGCACTGACGCGCGCCAACGGCATTTGGAACCCCAATTTGATCTTCGTCGGCCAAGTGTTGACCATTCCGTAAACGCGCTCGTCTCCCTTCCGCACAGCAAAGCGGGTGAGGCCACGCGGCCCCACCCGCTGATTTTTTGGGGCGCTGCCTCAAACCCCGCGCACTTTTTAGGAAAAAGTGCGCCAAAAACTTGGCCTAACTGAAGGCGCGCGGCACGCACCTTCAGGCACACAAGCCCCCCTCCCTCTCCAACAAGCGCCCGCCGGAGGCAGACGCCCGTCCGCGCGCTGCGCTGTCGCGCAGCGCGCGGGGGGAGCAGGGGACGGCGTCCCCTGCTGGAGGCGGGGGGGGGCAAAGCCCTCGCATCACTCAGCCGCGTTCACCGTGAAGAGCGTCCCTTTGCCGCGCCCGAAGACCTCCGGAAAATAGAAGGCGTAGGCGTGGCTGGGCATGGTTTGGTACTGCCCGGGGAAGCTCGCGCGCACCTTGTAGCTGTAGGTATACGTGCCCGCCGGCAAGAAGTCCGCATACAGATTCACCTGCTCATCGCGCATCTCGGTGCGGTCGAAAAGCCACCAGCCCCAATACCAGCGCGGATCGTAAGGCGAATGCAACTGCGGCGGTTCGATAGCTTCACTGGTCGTCAGCAGCGAGGTGTCTATCGGCTCAGTCCCCGCAGGGATCGGGTCTTCCAGCACGAAGTAGTACACATCCTGCGGCAGCGTGATCGTCACGCGCACGGTGATCGCGTCCCCGACCGTCGCCTCGTTGACAGGCGTGCTCGGGTCGTCGGCACGGAAGAACTCGCGCGAGACCGTGATGCCGCGACTGATCGGGTCGGCTTCCGCAGCGGGCAGCCGCACGTCCAGGTGCGCGGTGTAGTAAAGCGCCCCTTCGCCTTCGCCGCGAATGACGGTCAGGCGGTTGACCTCGTCGCGCAGCAGATCGCTCACCGCCACGCGCAACACCTGCCCTTCGCGCACGTTTTCGGGCGTCACGTTTCCTTCGGTCAGTCCCTCGCCGTTGAGCGCCAGCGCGTAGCTGTAGTTCCCTTGCAGCTCGCCGGTGGCGCGCATCCAGTCGGTCAGCGCCATCACAGCCCAGGCCGTTTCCTGCGTGGTGACCCAGTGGTCGCCTTGCCGCGCCACCATCAACCAGCGCACCGCGTTGGGCAAAATCTCCAGATCGGGCTGCGCGCGGGTCAGCGCAGCCAGCGCCAACGCGGTTGTGCGCGTGTCGCTGCTCCAGTTCCACCAGTCCGGAGTGCCGTCTTCCCAGTGCGCGCCGGTGGCAGAAAGGATGGCTGCCGACTGCAAGTCGCTCACCAGCGCCGCCACTGCCGAATCAGCGGAATTCAGCTCCAAGTAGGCCATCAGCAAGAAGGAACGCGCCCACAGGTGCATATCCAGCCGATAGTCCAACAGCAAGTCCAATTGCCCTTTGCCGACCGCGCCCGACCGTGCCAGCACATAGGCATAGAAGGCTTGGCGGTTGAGCGTGTAGGTCGGCGTGTCAATGTCCGGCACAATCAACGCACCGCGCACGTAGTTCAACGCCGCGTTGAGCATATCGGGGTTCACGTCGAAACCAGCGTCGCGCGCCTCGGTCAGCCCCAACGCCGCATACGCCGTGATGTACGGGTTGCTGTGCATGTTGCTAAACCAGCCCCAACCGCCATCGGCGTTTTGCTCGCGTTCCAAACGGGCGAGCGCCTCGGTGAGCACCTTTTCCAGCTCGGCGCGCAGCTCTGGATCGTCAATGCCCAACTCTTTGAGCGCGCGATAGGTCACCACGTTGGGCAAAAAGCGGCTCACGGTCTGCTCGATGCACTGATGCGGATAGTTCTTCAGATAGTCCAGCGCGTCTACGGTCGTGACGGCCAGCGATGGGTCCAAATGCACGATCAACGCGCCTTGATCCACATCCAAACGCGGCGGCAAGCTGATTGCTT
>CAZZNC010000337.1:0-3678 GCA_964655405.1 uncultured Anaerolineaceae bacterium
AAGGGGAAGGCCAACACCGCTGCGCGAGTCAGCGTCGCAAGCCCGAAGAGCGCGCCGACCGCCACCATGCGCCGTGTTGTAGGCCGTTCTAGCGTGTAAGCGTAGAGCGCCAGCCCGCCAAAGAAAAAGGGCAGCATCAAATTTTCCGAGGCGATGTGTCCCGTGTCCAAGATCAGCGCAGGGCTAACTGCCAGCACACCGCCCGCCCAGCGTCCCGCGCGCTCGCCGAAAAGCCGCCGCCCGAGCAGGTAAACCAGCACACATAGCACCGCTCCCAGCACACTTTGCAACACGCGCGCCGTTTGCAGCTCCGCGTGCGTGTAGTATGTTCCCTGAGCAGGGTTGCCCGGGATCGACACTTGGATCACGCCCAACAGAATCGGGTAAAGCGGCGGCGGTTGCATCGGCCCGTCGGTGACGCCGCTGCTGACCAGGTCGCGCCCCGTGCGCATGTACCAATTGGCGTCCCCGCCAGAAAGGTTCGGTGACGGTTCGAGCACCAGCACAAAAAGCAACCGCAGCACCAGCGCAACGGCAGCTAACGTGAGTGGAAAAGCGTATCGGTGGATGCGGGACACGGTATAATGAACTCCTGTTGATGTGATGGAGGCGTTTATACCCTGCGCATGAGGGATCGGCAACCGGCGTCAGGGGAACGTTGAGCGAAAGTGGACTTATGATCATCCGCGATCCGTTGATTTACGCGACATCCTACTATTTGCGCGCCGAGCCGGACGACACAGCGGCGCGTCGGCAGGCGCGGCAGGAAACTTTCGCCGAGGCGCTGCACTACACGTCCCAGCATCTGGCCGCGTGGCTGGCGTTGCCCGCGCCGGAGTTGCCCGCGTTGCCCCCTTGGGGCAAAGACGCGCCGCGCGCCTTGCAACAAGTGCTGACCGTGCAGAGCTTGCAAGGACAGACGGGTTTTTCGGCGGCGCTTTCGGCTTATGTGTTACGCAATATGTGGCTGCTGCGTGTGATTGTCACACGTCACGGCGAACACACGCCGGACGTGTGGGAGCAGCTCGACGCCGCGCTCGACGGCGTGCCTTCCGCCGAATCGTGGTTGCACACGGCACGTTATTGGTGCGGCATGGCGCCCCGTCCGCCGGAAGCGTTGGCCGAGACACGCGCTCAGCCGGTGCAGGCGGCTTTCGGCGTGTTGTGTTTGGGCCGGAGCGAAGCGTCGCACGTGTTGGTTTATTCCGACGCGCGCACCCGCAGCCGCGCCAATGCGTTTTTGCGCACGCTGGCGCCGCGCTTGGACTGGTACGGGGTGCAAGCACGCCACCGCCTAGACGTTTACACAGGGCGCGCCGCAACCGCCGCGCGCCGCCAACGCCAAGCATTGGAGCGCGTTTCGCAAAGCGCGCAGCTTTGGGAAACGCCACAATCGGCCTGGCGTTTCAAGGCGGGGGCATTGACGCCGATGCAGGCGGAACTCAGCGCGCTAGAGGCGCTTTACCACGACGTGAGCGACGATCTGCGCATCACGCGCGCTGCCGCTGCTGAGTTGCGCACTTTGGCGGACGAGTACCGTTTGCTGCTGATGCAAAACGGGCTGTGGGTGGCCGCGCCGACCGTGTGGGAAGCCGAGGTCGAGGCGCTGCGCATGTTGGCCGTGCCGGTAGAGGCGGACGTTTACCACGTGGAGACCACCTTGCAGCGGCTGGACTTTTTCGCGCGCACCTTTCAGGCGCGGTTGACCGCTCAGCAAAGCGTGCAAATGCGACAATTGGGCGTGTGGGGGCTGGTGCTCGGCGTGGCATTGGTCGTGGTGTTGCTGGCGAGCGCCGACTTAGGACGAACCCTGGTGCGTTTGGTGGTGCTGGGCGCAGTGCTGGCATTGATCGCGTTGGGAGGATGGGCCTGGCAAGGCAGGCGCACGCTCCGCTGAGCGCTCAACGCAACGCACGCAGCGCCGGATACAGCACTTGATAGCGCGCGAAGACTTCCGCATAAACGCCTTGCGCAGTGGGGGCGGGCGTGTTGCGTTCTTCGTAGCGCACGGCCAACGCGACGGCCTGCGCCAAATCGTAAAATAGCCCCGTGCCCAGCCCCGCCAGCATAGCCGCGCCGAGCGCTGTATGTTCCTGCCCGCTCACGCGCTGCAAAGACACGCCCAACACGTCCGCCAAAATCTGCCGCCAAAGTGCTCCACGCGCTCCGCCCCCGCCAACGAGGAAATGATCCGGCACAGGGCCGGCTTCGCGCAATGTCAGCAAGCAATCCCGAAAGGCAAAGGCCACGCCCTCCAACACGGCACGGGTTATGTGGGCTTGGGTGTGGCGCGTCGTCAGGCCCACAAACGCACCGCGGGCCTCGGCGTCCATGTGCGGCGTGCGCTCGCCGGATAGGTAGGGCAAGAAGATCAGCCCCTCGGCGCCCGTGGGCACATCGCGGGCCGCGTTGAGCAGGCGCGCATAGGCGCTTGGATCGTCCTGGCCGAGCACGTCGCGCCACCAGCGCAACGCCAGGCCCGCGTTGAGGATGGCGCCCATGGTGTACCAACGTTGCGGCACGGCATGGCAAAACGTGTTCAATCGCAACTGCGGGTCAATGCGCGGGCGGTCGGAAACGACGGCCATTTGCCCGCCCGTGCCCAGCGTGATCGCCCCGCGTCCGCTTTCTACCACGCCCATCCCCATCAGCAGCGCCGCTTGGTCACCCGCACCGGCTACAACCGGTGTGTCTTCCTTCAATCCCAGCGCATAGGCGGCATCTGGGCTGAGCGTGCCGACCGTTTCCGCCGACTCGTGCAGCGGCGGCAACAGCTCGCGCGCCACGCTGCACGCGCTTGCCAGCTCTGCCGACCATGCGCGGCGCGGCACATCAAAAAGCCAGGTGGCGGAAGCGTCGCTCGGCTCGCTGCTGAGCACGCCGGTCAACCGCAACACCACGTAATCTTTGGGAGAAAGCGCGATGTGCGCTTCGGCCAACGTTTGAGGATCGGCTTCGCGCAGCCAAGCCAGGCTCGCGCCCGCAAACCCGGGCGAAAGCCGATTGGCCGCCACTTGGTGCACTGTTTCTGCGGGCACGCGCGCGCTGATGACCGCACACAAGTTGGCGCTACGTCGATCCAGCCAGATGATGGCCGGACGCAACACTTGCAAACGGCGGTCGAGCAACACCAGCCCATGCATCTGGCCGGTTACCCCCAGCCCGCGTACATGCCCGGGACGCAGATCGGCAGCGCGCAACGCTTGGCGCGTGGCCGTGATGGTTGCTTCCCACCAGTCCCGGGGGTTTTGTTCGGCCCAATGCGGACGGGGCGTGTGAATGGGGTAGCCGATTTGTCCGGCGCCGATCTGTCGCCCGTGTACGTTCAGCGCCACGCATTTGACGCTCTGCGTGCCGATATCCAACCCGAGCACGGCATCCGGACGTTCGTTGGTGAGGCGCATAGGGGCGCTCCGTTCAGCGGGGAACGGCTGCGGGCAGCCCTGAGGCAATCGGTGAACGATGATGGGCCGAAGTGTCTTGTTTCTGCGCTGGATGCAGTGCCTTCAGGTGTTCAGGTGCGTCGCTCGAAGCGTTTGGTGTACATATCCACCATCACCGCCGCCGCTAACACAATCCCCTTGATCATTTCCTGTTGATAGGATTCTACATGCATCAGGTTCATTCCGTTAGCCAGCACGCCGATCAACAACCCGCCGATCATAGCGCCGAGCACCG
>CAZZNC010000338.1:0-3634 GCA_964655405.1 uncultured Anaerolineaceae bacterium
GTACCCTGGCACGAGGCCGTCAACCGCGCTTTGCAACACTGCACGCACATGCTGTTGATCTGGAGCGCCCGTGTGCAAAATGTGCGCGAGTTCGAGGAGGAGTGGAAATACTTCGAACACACCGAACGCCCCATCCTGATCGCGCTCTTTGAAAATCATCCGGTGCACTATGCGCTTTCCAGCGCCCCGCGCCTGGACTTCACACACGGTATCGAAGGTGGTTTGCGCCAGTTGCTCCCGTACCTGAACACGGCCCACCACCCCAACCAAGAAGCTGCCGCGTTGGCAATGGAGCGTGGCAACGCGGCTTTTCGCAACGCCCGCTTCACCGACGCGCTGCGCGCCTACAACGAGGTGCTGCGCCTTTTCCCCAACAACGCCCAGGCCTATTTGCAGCAAGGGCGCTGCCATGAGGGGCTGAAAAACTATGAGCAGGCGCTGCGCAACTACGAAAAAGCGATCCAGCTCGCCCCCACGTTGGCCGAAGCGCATTATTGCTTGGGGTTGCTGTGGCACAGAGAAGGCTACCACGAACGCGCGCTAAGCTATTTCGTGGAAGCCGTGCGCTACGACCCCAACAACGCTGATGCGCATTACTACCTCGGCCTAACTTACGAAATGCTCGGGGATTTGGAACAAGCGTTGGCAAGTTACAGCGAAGCCGTCCGCATCAATCCGGAAAATCCGGACGTGTACCTGATGCGCGGCACGATCTTGTTGGATCAAGAACGTTACGCCGAAGCCCTGCGGGACTTCGACCAAGTGACGCTGCTCTACCCCACCGACGCGCACGGCCATTATATGCACGGGCGCACCCAACAAGCGCTCGGCAACGCCCAACAAGCGTTGCAAGACTTCAACCAGGCGCTGCGGCTCGACCGCAACTTGTTCGACGCCTACCGTGAGCGCGGCATCATCTATCTTGACCTCGGCAGCCCCGACCTGGCGGTGCAAGACCTCAACCAGGCGCTGCGGCGCAACGTTTCCGATGGTCGCGCCCACCTGGCACGTGGGGATGCCTGGCTGGAAGCCAACGCGCCGGAGCGCGCCGTCGAAGATTACACGCAAGCGGTGCATTTGCTGGGGTCGCCGCCTTGTGCGCTGCTCAATCGCGGCGTGGCGCTCCAACAGCTCGGCAAAACCGAAGAGGCCATTGACGACTTCACGCGCGCCATTCAACTGCAACCGAACTACGCGCGCGCCTACTACAATCGGGGCTTGGCCTACTACACGCTGGGGCAGCTCAACGTGGCGCTGAGCGATTACGACCGCGCGTTGGAACTCGACCCCAACGACCCCTTCGCCTATCACAACCGGGGGATCGCACATCGGCATCTCGGCATGTACCAAGAAGCCATCGAGGACTTCACCGCCGCCATCAACCTGGCGCCGGACTACGCCGACGCCTATTTCAACCGCCACTTGACCTATCTGCAACGGCGCGCCAAAGGGGATTCCCGCCTCGCCACGCAGGACATCAGACGTTACAACAGCCTAATTCGTCGCAGTTCCAACAACGGACGCGGGAACTTTTAGCACAGAGGGACGATCTCAAACGTTGCCCTTCGACAAACGTGGTACAAGGGCAGCGTTTACTTTGCTTCCGTCCCCCACACAAAAACGCACATCAAATCATTGACGTTGGTGTTGGTCGGGCCGGTGACAAGCAGATCGCCCATCGCGTGGAAATAGGTATAGGCGTCGTTTTGGGCCAACGCACCGGCAGCGTCCAACCCCAACGCGCGTCCGCGCGCCAACGTCTGCCCGTCCACCAACGCACCGGCAGCGTCGGTGGGGCCGTCCGTGCCGTCGGTGGCGAGGCTGGCAAGCGCAATCTGCGCCGAGCCTTCCAACGCCAAGGCCGCCGCCAACGCCAATTCCTGGTTGCGTCCCCCCTTGCCCGCCCCGCGCACGGTGACGGTGGTTTCGCCGCCCAAGATCAAGCACGCGGGCGCCGCCACAGGACGCCCGTTGGCCGCCACCTCACGCCCCAACGCCACCAACACTTTGGCAACTTCGCGCGCTTCCCCTTCCAGATAGGTACTCAGCAGCAGCGCGTGAAAGCCGCGCGCTTGGGCTTGCTGCAAGGCTGCTTCGGCAGCGCGGGCGTTGTCCGCCACGATCACGTTTTGCACGTGTGCCAGCGCCACATCACCCGCTTTGGGCGTTTCCGGCACGTCGCCGGCCATGCCACGCTCGATATGGCGGCGCACGGCGAGGGGGGCATTTTTCCAAAGCCCGTAACGTTCCAGAACGGCGCGCGCTTCGGCAAATGTAGTGGGGTCGGGCACGGTGGGGCCGCTGGCGATCACGTCAAGCGGGCTGCCGACCACGTCGGAAAGGATCAGCGCAACCACGGTGGCCGGAGCAGCCAAGCGTGCCAGTTGCCCGCCCTTGAGCTGCGAAAGATGCTTGCGTACAGCGTTGAGCGCTTGGATTGGCGCACCGGAACGCAACAACGCCTCGGTAAGCTGTTGCAGATCGGCCAACGTCACGCCTTCGACCGGCAACGGCATCAGCGCCGAGCCACCGCCGGAGATCAAGCACAGCACCAAATCGTCGGCGGCAGCCTGGCGCGCGATCTGCGCGATGTGCTGCGCCCCCTGCACGCCCGCCGCGTCCGGCAAGGGGTGTCCGGCTTCGTGAACGGTGATGCGCATGGTGGGCGCGGTGTAACCGTATTTGACGTTGACCCAGCCCCCGCCGACACGCTCGCCCAAGACACCTTCGACGGCTTGGGTCATGGCCGCGCCAGCTTTGCCCGCGCCAACCACCCAAACGCGCCGAAATCGCCGCAAGTCATAAGCGCGCCCGCCCACGTGCAAGCTGTCCCCTTCGCGGCGCAACACACGCCGCACCGCCTGGACGGGGTCAACGGCATCGAGCGCCGCTTGCAAAATCGCCAGCGCATCATCGTAACGTGCGTCCTTCCCTCCGGTTTCCGTGCGCAACCACCGCACACACGCCACCATACGCCTCCCTTTGCCCTAAGTGTGGTAAAATTTGTCAGGATGTTCTACATGATCCTACTACCGGAACGCTGACCTAGCCAGCACGTATTGAGGAGCAGAGCCACATGAACATTCGTCGTGTACCATTCATTCTCTTCGGCCTTGTAACGCTTGCTGCCATGCTATTTTTAGGAATTTCCCCGACGACAACGCACGCGCAATTAGACCCGCAAGTGAGCGGGATTGTTGCGTTTCTGGGCGTGGACGCGCTGCACGAGCCAGCCGTCTACGTCATGGATTTGACCAGCGGGCGCGTGGGGCAAATTGATGTACCCGTCACGC
Organism: uncultured Anaerolineaceae bacterium; assembly: GCA_964655405.1. Classification (GTDB taxonomy): domain Bacteria; phylum Chloroflexota; class Anaerolineae; order Aggregatilineales; family Aggregatilineaceae; genus JALSSH01. Next base: position 3,294 of record CAZZNC010000338.1, read on the forward strand.
TGGACGCCGATTTGCAATGGAGTCCTAACGACGATGTGTTGGCCTTCACCACCACCGACGGTGGTTACGGCTTGTTGCGCGGATTGCGCGGTTGTTTCAACTCCGAGGCGCTTTGTTCAGACGTGGTGGAAGTGTTCCCGCCCTTTGTGGTGGAAGCCTTGCGCTGGTCACCGGACGGAGAAAAGCTCTATTTCCTGACGCCGGAAGGCTTGAAGGTAGCGCCGCCTCGCGCACGGGCCAGCCCTTCCCCCCGGACGCCCTCCTCTGGAGCCAGCTCTGCCACGAGCCCACCCAGGTGGTGGCCAGGACCCTGGGGTGCGGGCTCCACCTCACCGCCTCCA
>CAZZNC010000339.1:0-3631 GCA_964655405.1 uncultured Anaerolineaceae bacterium
AAACTCGTGCGCCCGAAGAGCCGTTCGATGCGTTCGACGGCTTCCAGCGTGTTGTCCGGCACGAGCAGCACGGCGACGCCCAGTTCTTCCGCGCGCTTGAGGATGGTGGCGCTGGGCTGCAAATTGCCGGTGAGCACCAGGCAGGTGGTGGACGTTTCCAGCGCGGCGGCTTGAATGTCTGTGCGGTCGCCGCCGGTGAAAACGGCCTTGTTCAACTGGCGGCGGAAGCGTGGCAACGCGGCTTCCACCGACATCGCGCCGACGCTGAGGTGCTCGACGATGCGCTCGCGCAGATGCGAGCCGGTGAGTACGTTGGCTTCCAGCGCGTCGATGATTTCGCCGACGCTCAGCGCGCGCAGATAAGGGTCATGAGGCAGCACGCCGTAGACCTTGACGCCGGCATTTTCCAGGAAGGGCACGCCCTTTTCCTTCATAAAATGCATTCGTCCACGCGGAACGGCATTGACAACCACGCCCAGCAGCTTATCACCCAAGCGACGCTTGGCCGAAAGCGCGTCGTCCAGCGCGCACATGCCCGCCAAACACCCCTCGCTGAAGCTGACCACGCTCAGCGCGACCACGTCCAGATGCTCGACCATGCTCAGCGTGTTCAGCCCCACAGTGTACCCTTCGCGCATGGTCGCGCCGCCTTCCAGGATCACCACGTCGTTGTTTTCCGTTGCTTTTTGGCACGAGTCCTTGATCTCTTTCATCAAGTCGCGTTCGAGCGTGCCGTCTAGCACGGCGTTAAGCAGCTTGGTGGTGATGATGACGGGCGAAAGTTCCCAGGGGGGTGTTTCCAGCCCCAGGGTGCGACGCACGAAGTCCGCGTCTTCGTCCAGGATGCGCCCGCCGGCTTCATAGGGCTGAGTGCTCACCGGCTTGAGATAGCCGACCTTCAACCCGGCGGCCTGCATCCGTAGCCCGATGCCCAGGCTTAGGGCCGTTTTGCCGGAAAAAGTGTTGACCGACGTGATGTAGAGATTTTTAGTCATAACGTTTTGTCCTCGCACGCAAGCTAGGTGGTGATTTCGGTTAACTCTTGAGCACCAGGCGCATATCCAATGTGATCGCCCCTTGCCCTTTGGCGTAGACCATCAAGGGGTTGATGTCCATCTCGACGATCTCCGGAAAGTCTGTTACCAGTTGGTTGATGCGCAGCAGCGTATCCACCATCGCGTCACGATCCGCCGGCGGGCGTCCACGGACACCGGCCAGTAGCGAGCGCGCGCGGATTTCGTTCAACATTTCTTCGGCGTCCTGCTTGCCGAAGGGGGCTACACGGAACGTCACATCTTTTAGCGCTTCCACCAGGATACCACCGAGGCCGAAGGTTACCAATGGGCCAAACTGTGGGTCTTTGCTCATGCCGACCAAAACCTCGATCCCATCCATCGGCACCATTTCCTGCACCAAGCATCCCCAGATGCGGGCTTCCGGCACGTAGCGGGTGGCGCGGTAGACGATCAAGTCGAAGGCGTCGCGTACATCGCTGGCGCTATTCAGCCCCACTTTGACGCCGCCCACGTCGGTCTTGTGCAGAATATCGGGGCTGGCGATCTTGAGCACGACGGGATAGCCGATTTCGGCAGCGGCGGCGATAGCTTCGTCGGCGGTGGCGGCGAGCTTGCTTTTGGGCAACTGCAAGCCGTAGGCTTCCGCGACGGCACGCGCTTCGGCTTCGCCCACACTGACGCGCCCCTCAGAGCGCACCTGGGCGAAAACGTCGGCCACGCGCTGCTTGTCCACGTCGAATGTGACATATTTGGGGTCAGGACGGACGCGGGCGGTATTGTAATCTCGCATAGCGGCAAAGGCTTGGGCGGCTTGTTCGGGGAAAAGATAATTGGGAATATGGTAGCTGGAAAGCACGTCCATGCCCGCTTTGATGCGTTCTTCGCCCATGAAAGCGCCCAATACGGGTTTGTCAATGCGCTGGCTGATCTTGCCGACCGCGTTGGCCGTCTCTACGATCTCGGTCATGGCTTGCGGCGTGACAATGCACAGGATGCCGTCCACGTTCGGATCGGTGGCGACCACTTCCAGCGCCTGGGCATAGCGGTCGGCGCGTGCGTCTCCCAACACGTCAATCGGGTTGGCGGTGCTGGCGGCTTCCGGCAAGAGTTCGTTGAGTTTGGCAGTGGTGTCGTGTTCCAGCCGCGACAGGTGCATTCCGTACCGTTCCAGCGCGTCGGTTGCCAGGATGCCCGGGCCGCCTGCGTTGGTGACGATGGCGATACGGTCGCCTTGCAGCAACGGCTGGTTGGCGAAGGCGCGGGCGCTGTCGAAGATTTCTTGCAGCGTTTCCATGCGCAAGACGCCCGCTTGGTAAAAGCCCGCGTTGTAGGCCGCTTCTGCACCGGCCAGCGAACCGGTATGGCTGGAAACAGCGCGCGAGCCGGACTCGGTCACGCCGCTCTTGAGCACCAAGATCGGCTTTTTGCGGCTGACTTCGCGGGCGGTCTTGATGAACTCTTGGCCGTTCGGCAGCCCTTCCACATAGGCGAGGATCACGCGCGTGACGGGGTCTTCGGCCCAGGCGCGCATGAGGTCCATTTCGTCTATGTCGCATTTGTTGCCCAGGCTGACGAATTTGCTAAAGCCCAGGTCGTGCGAAGCCAGCGACCAATCCAAGATGGCGGTTTGCAGCGCGCCGGATTGCGACATGAAGGCGATGTTGCCTTGCGGCGGTGTTCCGGCGGCAAAGGTGGCGTTGATGGGTGTGTATGTATCAATGATACCCAAGCAGTTCGGCCCGATGATGCGCATATCGTATTGTTGGGCGATGCGCACGAGTTCGCGTTCGCGTTCCAACCCCTCGACGTTGGCTTCACGGAAGCCCGCACTGATCACGACGACGGATTTGGTGCCCTTTTCGCCGATTTCGTGCAATGCTTCGGCGACGTAGGGCGCGGGAATGACGATCACGGCCAGGTCGGGCACTTCCGGCACATCACGGATGGAAGGGTAGGCTTTGTAGCCGGAAATTTCGGTCGCTTTGGGGTTGATGGGGTAGATTTTCCCGGGAAAGCCGGCGGCGATCATGTTGGCAAGCACGGTGTAGCCGAGCTTTCCGGGTTTGGCGCTGGCCCCGATCAGCGCCACTGATTTGGGTTGAAAAAATCCCTCAAGCATAAGGACTCCCTAGAGGCATAGTCTTGGGTGCGGTTCGCGCGTAGCGGGCGCAAGTCGCACGGTTTACGGCGCTCAGTCTGTCTATCGTAACGCTTGGATTATAGACACTGGCGGGGGGCGTGACCACCGAAAGAAATCACCGGCTTGGCAGCCGATTAGCATACGAATGTGCGCTTTGTCACAAATGCGCAGGGACGAAGGTTGGGGGCAGGGGGGCACGCCAACCCTACCCCCTGCCCGCACGATCCGCTACAATCTGCGCGGATGGATTTTGCGCACAACCACAGAGGGGAAACGCCAACATGGACGCGATCTACATGGATCACAGCGCCACCACGCCGCTCGACGCGCAGGTGTTGGAGGCGATGCAGCCGTATTTCAGCGAGAAATTTGGCAACAGCAAGGCGCTACACCGCTACGGGCGCGACGCCGAGCACGCCATCGAGAACGCGCGCGCGACCGTTGCGCGGCTGTTGGGCTGTGAGCTTGCCGAAGG
>CAZZNC010000340.1:0-3624 GCA_964655405.1 uncultured Anaerolineaceae bacterium
GTCCAAGACGACGCCCAAGACACCATGCTGGTCTTTGCCACCGCGCCGCTCAACCGCAAGCCGCTCGTGCCGCCACCGCTGCGCAGCACCGGCGAAAAACACACGCTCGGCACGCATATCATCATCCAGGTTTTGCCCTCCGGCACGTGCTTGACCTTGGACATGCGCCAGCCGCAAATCTTGGGCCGCAGCACCACCCAGGCCAAAAACGTCGTAGACCTTTCCGCCTTTAATGCGCTGGAGCACGGCGTTTCACGTCGGCATTGCAAGCTGGAAACCAAAGACGGCCAATTGCTGATCACCGATTTGCAAAGCGCCAACGGAACGTACCTCAACGACAAGCCGCTCGTGCCGCACCAAACCTACGCCGTGCTGCACGGTGACCGCTTGATCCTGGGTACGCTGCATCTCACCATCGAGTACCTGACCCTGAACGGCGACCAGCCCGAAGATTGACACAACGCACCTCTCCTCGAAAGAGGCGCAGCCCGCGCCATGGACACCTTGCAATCAGCGTAGGCTGCGCCTCGAACTTCCCCTTACACGGTGATGTTATAGAGCACGCTGGCGACTTCCGTGTCGAATGGCGCAAAAGCCAGCCGCACCGTGACCACCATCTGATAGGCGTCGTAGTACGGCAAATAGTCCATCGTGGCCGCCACACGCCGACGATAGCCCACGATCCAACCCGGGCGATAGACGCAAAGCGCCTGCCCCTGACTGTTGCCGTTGGCGTCGGCTTTGCCGTCGGCCTGGGTCAGCGGCATTTCCGCGCTGACCAGCACCGGCACCCCGTCCACTTTGGCGATCTCGCCGGTGAGCACGGTGGCGTGCGGACCGAATTTGTCCACCGTCGCCACCTCGTCCAGGCTCAGCAGCTTGGCATACGTGCTGCCGTCCACAATCCAAGCGCATTGGTGCGGCTTGAGCGCGTAGCGCGGCGACATCAAAAAGCGCGTGCTGCGCATCAGCGCAACGGTGGGCGCGCCATTGGCATCTTGCGCATTGGCCGCGTTGGTGACCAACGGCAACTTGCGCAACCCGTCGAAAGCCAGATACTTGGCCGTTGCGGACGGGGCCGCATCGTCGCTATTGACGTTGCCGGTGGCGCCGCTTTCCGTGTCCCCGTTGAGCAACACATGGTCAATCGCCTCGGCCATCGCGCGCAAGGCTTGCTCACGGTAAAGCGGAATCAGCGGCAACGCCGAATCTTCGGTCAGCTCGGCGGAAAAACCCACGCGCAAGGCCAATTTCTTGGCCGAAAGCGTCACCTTGCCGCTGCCGATGCGGCTGTCGGGGATGGGGTTGCTCGCGCCCAGCGTCAAATCGTCCTCGTCCTGCGTTTCCGGCACATAGTAGACCGTCGGGTCGGTGCCGGAAATGGGCATCTCGAACGGGTTGGAGGGCATTTCAACCGCGCGGAACAACGGCAAGATCACGTTTTCCGTGCGTGCTTTGCGCCACAGCTCCGTTGACCACACATCCGGCACCCACTCCGAACCGTAACCCGCGTTGCCCACGTGCATCAGCTCGTCGGCCTTGATGGGCAACGCGCGCACCGCGCCCGCGTCCAACTGCCCCTGTTCCACCGCACGGTAAGCCTTGTAGGCCAGTTCGCGCATGAAAGCGGCGCTCGGCGCCCATTGACCGGTGCGGCTCAGCCATGTGTGCATGAAGGCCATGTCCACCGCGTCCAGGTCGGCATATTTGCTGCTGACCTCGATCTGCGGCGGGCGGGCATTTTGCGAAGCGGGCAGCCGCTTGATGCCCGTTTGCGTGTGCATAGGCTCTGTACGTGTGCTCATCGTCCCTCCCTCTGCTTCCTTTTGCGTGTGCGCGACACGGGGCGGCTGCAAACGTTCGGTGGACAGGCCCAACGCCTCGAAAGCCGCCTTGACCGTCAGCGCGTCGGTGAAACGCGGCTCGGCGGGCGTGGGCGTCAAGCTGCCTTCCACCACCGGCCAACGCGCGATACGTCCGTCGGCGTCCACCTCCACCAGGTGCGGCAAACTGCCACTGCTCCACCCCAACGCGCCTTGTTCCACCAGCTCCAGCACCGCGCGCGCCCACTCGCTGTGCATGTCCAACTGCGCTTCCACCCAAAGACCGGTGCTGTCCGGCTGCATCGCCTCAATCTGACCGATCATCACCGGCCCCAACGCATCGTCGAGACCGTGATGGTAGAGCACCGGTCGGCGCGGATACCAATCCAAGCCCAGATCGGTCTGCGGTGTGAAGTATTCCCCCTGCAAATCCCGCTGCGTGGGGTCACCCCACACGACCAGATAGCCCCCCACCCGCCCCTGCTCGGCGCTCAGCATCTTGACCGCTGTGCTGACCGGCGCGCGGATGTGGCGTACACGTTGCGTCATCGTCCCTCCTCGTTCGCTGTGTGGACCGAGACGCTCTCATTATACGAACATGTGTTCGAAATGTCTTCGTGTGGGGTGTTCAATGGGGATGCTGAATTGGAGGTATGAGAGCCGGGGGCAGAGAGCGCGGGAGATGTGGGCAGTCGGCGAACGCTCATCGGCGGGAAACGTTCGCCGTCGGGGGCGCGCCGCCGTGCGCCATTCGGCGCACCACGCGCAGCTTTCGCTGCGCGTCGCCGCGCGGAGCGCGGGGCGGGCGGCGCGCCCCATGCGCACGGTGACGGCCCAAGCTCACTTGACCGACGCGCGTTGATGCACAAACCGAGGCGTGCACAGCGCGGCTCGCGGGGGACGCAGGGGCGGCATTGCCCCTGCTGGAGGCGCGGGGAGCAAAGTCCCCGCATTTCCGCATCCCCCCAGAGTTACAGTTCGCCCAAGCCGTCTTCGGCGTCTTGCGGCCCGATCAAACGCTCGGCCCCCTCGTCCGGCGCGTGCTCGGCCCGCCAATGTTTCACCGCCTTGAGCGCCATCGGCGTCCCGATGCGGCGCAACGCCTCCGACGCCGTCCACGCCGCTTGCCAATCGTCGCTATCCAGCGCGCGCACCAACGCAGGCACCGCGCGGTCGCCGATGGCCCAGAGCGTTTCCGCCGCGCTCCAACGCACGTCCCAATCGGCGTTGTGCAGCGTGGCAATCAATCCTTCGATGGCCGGCCCGCCGATCTCGGCCAGAGTGCGCGAGGCGGCCTGCCGCACGCGGGAATCGTCAGTGTGCAACGCTTCCAGCAACACCGGCACGGCGTCCGCGCCGATCTCCCAAAGCGCCTGAGCCGCTGCCCAACGTGCGCGCCATGTGCGCGCGTGCAACATGCGCACCAACCCGTCCAGCGCGTCCGACCCGCCGATCTGTCCCAGCGCCGCCGCCGCTGCGATGCGCACCTCCAATTCGGGATCGTCCAGCAAGGACAGCAACCCAGGGACAGCGGCCTCGTCGCCGATGCGTCCCAGGGCATTGATCGCGCGCCAACGCACGCGCGGTTCGCCGTCTTGCAACGCACCGATTAAGGCGGTGAGCACATCCTCGCCGCCCACCGTGCCCAAAATATCCACGATGACCAGCCGCAGCCGCAAATTGTCATCGTCGAAGGCGTCCACCAACACCGGCACGGCTTCCGCGCCCATCGTGCGCAGCGCCTGGATGATGTTCGCGCCGGAGTTGTTGCCGAAAGGCCCGGGGCGCACCTGGCGCAGCG
>CAZZNC010000341.1:0-3622 GCA_964655405.1 uncultured Anaerolineaceae bacterium
AGTTCGACTGCAAGCCCATTTACGAGGCTGTGCAAGCCTATGCACACGGCCAGCTGTACCCGTGAGCTTGCGGGACGCTGCCCCACACCCCGCCGCTTTTTTAGGAAAAAAGCTTGGCAAAAAACGTAGCCGTGTTTGACAGCGCGGCAGGCACTTTCAAACACGGGGTTGCGGCAAATTCCCTCGGTGATAGCAGTTCATCAGCGGCGAACGCCAACGCTGCGATGCGTGCGGGGGCGCGGGGGTGATCTCGCCTCCGCCTCCAAACGCACAAGCCCGTCGAGGTGACGGGCCTGTACGTTTTTTGCTGCGCCCAAGCGGGCGCCAATGGTGTTTACTTGTCGCGCGTGAGCGCAAAGCCGCTCATAAACTGGCGCTGCAACAGGATGAAGACCAGCAGCGGCGGCAACGACGCGATCACCGCAGCGGCCATCACCACGCCAAAGTCGGTTTGCGCGCCCACCGCAAAGGCGTTCACCACACCGACCTGGATCAGCTGCTCGTTGGGGTCTTTGATGATGATCACCGGCCAAAGGTATTGGTTCCACATATAGATGAACTGGATCACGGCCAACGCGCCGATCACGTTCCAGGACATGGGCACCAAGATGGTGAACATGAAGCGCACCGGCGACGCACCGTCAATTTGCGCTGCTTCGGCCAGCTCGCGCGGGATGTTGCTGAAGTGCTGACGGAACAAAAACGCGCCCGTCGCACTGGCTAGGAAGGGGACGGTCAGCGCGTAGCGCGTGTTCCCCCAGTCCAGCTCCGCCATCAAACGGAACAAAGGCACGATGATGATTTCGGTGGGCATGAGCAACGTCAGCAACACGAAGAAGAAGACGAACCATTTGAAGGGGAAGCGAAAATACACAAACGCCAATCCCGCCAACATCGAGGTAATCGTCTTGCCCACCACCACTATCAATGCAGCAATGGCCGTGTTGACGAACATGCGCCCGAAACCTTGATCGATCAGCGTTTGTACGTTGTTGAAGAAGTCTCCCCCGGGCACCAGACGCGGAGGATATTGGAAAGCTTGGTCGCGCGTCATGGTGGCGACCAGCAGCGCGTAAAACGCCGGCAGCGAAATCAGAATACACACGCTGATCAACGCCAGATGCACGCCCCAGCGCGTTTTGCGGTGCGGGCGATTCCGGCCCAGAAGTCGGGCGAGTGTGCTTGTTTGTGATGCAACCGAGATGCTCATAGTTTATCCCCCGTAGGTCACACGCCGCTCAACGTAACGGAACTGGAGCACGGTCAGCCCCGCCACCAGCAAGAACAGGATCAACGACTGCGCCGCTGCCGAGCCGATCTTGTATTGGCGCTCGAAGGCATCCAGATACAATTTGTAGATCAGCACGTTGGTCGCGCCGCTCCCCTGCCGCCAGGGGCCACCCTGCGTCAGGGTGCGCACAGCCCCGAAGATGCCGAAGAACGAGTAGGTGACGTTGGTCACCAACAGGAAGAAGGTGAACGGCGAAAGCAGGGGGAAGGTGATATGCAAGAAGCGCTGCAAGCGGTTCGCTCCGTCAATGGCGGCAGCTTCCAGTAAGTCACTGGGGATGTTTTGCAACCCCGCGACATAAAACAGCACGTTGAACCCCAACGAGTTCCAAACCGCCGTGAAGATCACCACCCAGGGCGCTAAGTGTACGTCACTGAACCATTGCGGGCGTGTGTCGAAGAACGTATCCAAGAGCCAGTTGACCGGCCCCACTTGAGGGTGGAACAGCATTTGGAAGATCACCCCTGCCACAACCGGCGAAACGGCATACGGCCAGATCAACCAAGTACGGTAGATGCCCGCGCCGCGCACTTTTTGGTTGGCGAGCACCGCGATAGCCAAAGAGGTTCCCATGCCGAAAAGGATGATCGCCAGCGTGACCTGAAACGTGGTGATGAAGCTGCTTTCGTAAAAGGGGTCTTGGCTGAGTTTTTCGTAATTGTACAGGCAGGCAAATTTGCTCCCGCGCCCCAAGAACGTGCGCGTGAGGGACATATCCACCACTTGGATCGCCGGATAGTACAGGAAGAAAACGAGGATGATCAGGGTTGGCACCAACAACAAGAAGGGCACAAAAAAGCCCCGAAAATTGCCGCTCGTGATCTCTTTGCTGGGCGCGAGTTTGCCATGCTGACGCATGATCCACGTCCAGACGGGGAAGAGCAGAAACGTCGCGCTGATCGCCGTCAGCACCACGCCCAAGTGATGTTGAAACGGACTAACGCCGTCCGCGAACGAGCAATGCTTGGTGGGGTACATCAAGATTTGCGAACTCACTGCCCCCACTGCACCACCGATCAGCACGCCGCTCAACAGCGAGGTTAGCGCGTCACCGTTTGCCAGACGGGAAAACGTGCGCCAAGAGAAAAAGCGCCGCAAATTCTCCCCGTACAAATACGCGATAAGCAACATCACCAACAGCCCGATCCCGATCCCCGTGAGCATCCCCACGTGGAGGGTCGCGCAGTAGGCCAAGGCGAGCGCCGGTAACAAGGCGCGAAGGACGCTCCAAACTTGTCCGGCAACCCCTTCTTGGAGCAACAGCACGGCTCGGCTGGAAGCGCTCAACAAACCGGGCAAGTTTTGCTCATATAGGTAGACGAACACCAAAAACGTCCCTACGCCGATGACGAGAGCGGCGGCCAAAGAGAAATCGGAGTACGCAAAAACAAAAGCCGCCAAACCGGTCATGGTGGCACGCGAGGAAAAACTGGGAAGCTCCAGGTAATCCCGTGCGCTCAGGTAGACCAACGCGGTCAGTAAACCGCCCGCCACCGCCCCAACAAGCAGAGACGGCAAGAGCCGGTCGGCAGGAACTTCGCCAAAATACTTGATGATATTAAAGACGATCTGCGGAAGGGCTTTGAGCGCGTCAAGCAGTTTTTCTAACGTCGTGCCGAGGTCGGCTGCTAGAAACGGGTATAAGCCAGGCACGGCTCTTTCCTCCTAAAGGCACAGAGTGGGATGAGTTCGCGCCCATCCCACTCTCAAAGTCAGCTCTTGCTGTCTAGCGACAGCCTACCATCTACGTCGGGATGCTGGCGTTTACTCCGCAACCATGTCGTTGTAGTCGGCCAGAGCTTGGTCGGCTTGCGCCTTGGCGTTCGCCAACGCGGTGTCCACATCCTCGCCGCCATCGATCACGGATTGCGCCGCTTGCTCGATGATGGTGCGGGTTTCCAAGAACGTGCCCAGCAGCGCGCCCGCCGAAGCGTAGTTGCTTTGGGTCTCGGTCAGTTGATCGAAGGCCACGCGGAAGCGCGGATCCTCGTCGAACCAGCCTTCTTCTTCCAGCTTGTCAATCGAGCTGTAGCGGATCGGGTAGTAGCCGGTGGTCTTGTGCCAGGAGACCATGTTGTCGGTGTTGCCCAAGAACAACATGAAGTCCACCGCCGCGTCCAGTTCTTCCTGCGGATGATCGCCGGTGAGCCAGATGCTGGCGCCGCCGATGACCACGCCGTTACGGTCCACGCCGTCAGGGATGGGCAGCATACCCACGCCCACGTTGAAGCCGGCTTCGTCCGCCGACGCAATGATGTTGCGCAGATCGGCGGTGCTGGTGATGTGCATAGCTGCTTGCTGGCCGGTGAAGATGGCGTCAGAGCCGTTCCA
>CAZZNC010000342.1:0-3617 GCA_964655405.1 uncultured Anaerolineaceae bacterium
CCTGCCGGCGCAACACACCCACCACTTTACGCGACCCGGGCCGCTCCACAATCGGCAAGCGCCCCACTTGTCGTGTGCCCATGCGACGCAGCGCCACGCTGACCGTTTCGTCAGGGTAGCCCAACGCCATTTTCTCTGCTGATGTGGCAATATCAGCAACGGTTTTGTGCTCGAAATCTGCATCCATAAACGAATGTTCGATGTCGCCCAAGCTCACGATGCCATAAAGCAATCCGTCGTCGTCCAGCACGACAAAACCGTGATGATGCGTGCGCTCGAATTCGCGCGCCAGCTCCGGCAACGGCATGGTATAGGGCACGGCGTCGAAATCACGCGTCATCACGTCGCCAACGAACACGCTTTCCAACAAATCCACGTTGCGCGGGCGGGGCATGGGCAACTGAGCTTCGTACAAGCTGTGATATTTGAATTTGCCGGAAATCGTGACCTGCGTCAGATAGCTTAGGGTGACCACCAATGCTGCCGGCGCCAAAAGATGATAGCCGCCGGTCATTTCGGTAACCATGAAGAGCGTGGCTATCGGGACACGCCCCGCGCCACTGAAGACTGCCGCCATACCCACGACGACCAACGCGGCGGGTTGCTGGCTGAAAGCCGCCGCCAACATCCCCCCCAACATCGCGCCGACGAAAAGGCTGGGGGCAAAAACACCGCCCGAACCGCCCGAACCGACGGTGAGGCCCATAGCCAGCATCTTGGCAAAGACAAGCAAAAGCATCAGCGTCATGGTCAGCTGCTTGTCTCCGTTGATCGCCATCTGAATCCAGCCATAGCCGCCGCCGAGCACTTGCGGCAAAGCCAGCGCCAGCAAGCCGAGCAGCAAACCGCCTATGGCGGGCTTGATGTGCGGTGGTGTAGGGATGCGCCCAAAGAGATCGCGCGCGCCATAAAAGACCACCGGAAGCAAGGCCGCCACCACACCGCCCGAAATGCCCAACGCGGCATATTCAGCGTACTCCGAGATATGTTCCACGCCCACGTCCGGCACTTGGAACAACGGTTCCCAGCCCACGATGGCGCCGTTCGCCGTGTAGGCGATCACCGAGGCCAAAAGCGCATAAAGCAGCGCGTTGGTCTCGAACTCCATATCCTCGTAAAGTACCTCGATGGCAAAAATGGCCGCACCAATGGGCGTGCGGAAAATGGCAGAAAGCCCCGCCGAAATGCCGATCAACACCAGCAAACGGCGTTCTTCGTCCGAACGCTTGAGCACGGTGGCATAAACCGAGCCGATGCCCGCCGCGATGAGCGCGGTAGGCCCTTCACGTCCCGCTGCGCCGCCCGACCCAATGGTAATGGCCGAGGCAATCGTCTTGAGCGGAGGCACACGCCCGCGAATGAAGCCCCCCATGCGGTGAAAGGCTTTGACCGCCGAGTCCGTGCCATGTCCTTCGGCTTCTGGGGCAAAGCTGTAAACCAACACACCGGAGATCAAACCGCCGAGTGTCGTCACCACTGGAATCAGCCATAGGCCATGCGCGCCCACGACTTCTTTCAGTACCCCCCCCTCGTGCGGCAACCCGGGAGGCATGTAACTTGCCATGTCGCCCAGCAGCCATTCTTGCGCCAGATCAAGCAGAAAGATGAAAATCTGCGCCGCCAACGCCCCGACCAAGCCCAGCCATAGCGAATCCATGACCAGACGACGTTGGCGTTCGTCCCTTAACGTGAGCATAAATTCCTCCTGGTTACAATGTCAGCCACTTAATGAGTGTGCATCTTTCGCGCTGGAAATTCAAATCTTCGCCGACTGGAACATCCTAGCGCTTGCCGTCACGACACTTTCGACGGCACGGCGACCAGATCGTAAACCATCGCCCCCGTCACACGCACAGGGACAAGTGCCCCTGTGGGCAACGCCCCCTCCACCAGCACGTAACCGTCAATTTCCGGCGCGTCGCGGTAGGAACGTGCCAACGTGATCGTCTCACCGGTGGGCTGCCCCTCTTCATCGGTGGTTTCGGCTTGGCCTTCGACCAGCACGTCCAGCACCTGCCCAACAAGTTGCTGATTGCGCGCCAAACTGATCGGTTGTTGTGTGCTCATCAGCAGATCGCGGCGCGCGATTTTGACATCTTCTTCCACCTGTTCCGGCAACGTAGCGGCGGGTGTTCCCGGTTCGGCGCTGTAGGTGAAGCATCCCACGCGGTCGAAGCGCATCGTTTCCACAAACCGCAGCAACGTTTCGAACTCATCTTCGCTTTCGTCCGGGTATCCCACAATGAACGTGGTGCGGATGCTCAAATTCGGCAGAGCTTCGCGCATGTGGGCCAGTGTGCGCTGTACCCAATCCACATTCGCCGGACGACGCATTCGCCGCAAAGTGCGCGGGTCGGCGTGCTGCAAGGGAATATCCAAGTAGGGTAGGATCTGTTCGTGTGTCGCCATGACCTCAATCAGGCGCTCGGTGACGTAGCCCGGGTAAGCATACATGATGCGAATCCAAGGCACATCCGGCACAGCAACGGTCAACTGCTCCAAAAGCTGCGTGAGGCCGTCTTGCATCCCCAAATCGTGCCCATAATCGGTAGTGTCTTGCGCAATCAAGATCAACTCTTGGATGCCAGCGTCGCGCAACAAACGTGCTTCTGCAATGATGCGCTCCGCTGGACGGCTGACTGTCGTGCCTTTGATGGACGGAATGGCGCAAAAAGCACACGGACGCCGGCAACCATCGGCGATCTTCAAGTAGGCGCTAGCGCCTTGCACGGCTACACGCGGCACACCGCGCTCATCTGTGCCCACGGTAAGCGCTTCCGGCGGCAGATGAAAAAGCGGCGCGGGGTGTTTGCGCGCGCGCAATTGTCGTACCACGTCCACAATGTCCATCCAGCGCCGCGTGCTCAGCACTCCGTCCAGTTGGGGCACGTGTTGCAGCAATTCCCGCCCGAAGTGTTGTGCCAAACACCCTGCCGCGATCAAGTATTGGTCGGGGGCTTTGAGCGCGGCCAGTTCGCGCAACGCGGCAATACTTTCCTCCCGTGCCGAGGCAATGAACCCACACGTATTGACGATTAGCACTTCGGCTTGCCCTGCTTGTTCGCGGGGATGCAAACCGGCTTTTTCCAGCAACTGCGCCATCGAGTGGGAATCTACGGTATTTTTGGCACAACCAAGGCTGAGCAAATAGTAGGTGTTTTTGTGGGAGGGCATCATGGATTTTGTCTCATTTCAAGCACGCGAGGAAAAGGCACATTGCCTGCCGAACTCATCTGCGTGAAGAACATCTTGCATGTGTCACACCGTCGCAAACCAAAAAGCCTCCCGCGTTTGGGGAGGCTCCGCAGTGCCGAGGCCCAGACTTGAACTGGGGACCCCTTGATTTTCAGTCAAGTGCTCTACCAACTGAGCTACCTCGGCGCACCACTTACGGGGCATATTGTAACGTTTTTTCGAGGTGTGTCAACGGCGGTTTTCGCGGATTTTTTCGGGTGCAGTTGTCCCCCCAGAGCTAGCAAGCTAAAATCCGAATGAGCATAACTTCACGAAAGTGCTATTTAGGACGAAGGAGTCCGATATGCGGCGCAAAAGTTGGCTGCTCGTGGGGAGCGTGTTGGTGTTCTTGATATTGGCTGCGTGTGGAGGCCAAACGCCAA
>CAZZNC010000343.1:0-3605 GCA_964655405.1 uncultured Anaerolineaceae bacterium
GTAGGCGGACTGTTCCACGTGCGCGATGATCGTTTTGGTGATGGTGCGATAGTTGAGCACGTGCGCTGCGTCGTTGTGGTCCGCGTCCGCACGCTTGGCGGTGAAGAGCGTCAAATTGATCCGGATGTCTTGCTTGTCCCGCCGTTCCCACTCGTTCAGCCCAATGATGGCGCGCAACAGCAGATCGCGGATGATGATTTTGTCCTGAGCCATCGTGTGCCCCTATTCGGCTACGAGCAGGCTTTCCCCGCCGTCTACGGGGATCACCGCGCCGGTGATGTAGTCGTGTTGCGCCAAGAAGATCACGGTTTGGGCCACATGCTGCGGGTTGCCGACGTGTTGCAAAGGCACGCGCGCGCCCATTGCCGTCCAGAGCGGGCTGTCCGGCGCCATGTAGGAAGGCGGCAAAATCAGCCCCGGGGCGACGGCGTTTACGCGCACGTCCGGCCCCAGTTCCAACGCGGCGGCACGTGTCAGGTGGATGAGGCCCGCTTTGCTGATTCCGTGCAGCGTGAAGTTGCGGCGCGGACGCAGCCCGATCAAGTCGGTGATGTTGATCACGGCGGCGGGTTGGCCGGCAGGCCGGAAGGTGCGGCGCATCAAACGCGCGGCGTGCTGGGTGCAAAGATAGGGCGCGCGCAAGTTCACTTGCATCACGTCCTTCCACGTTTGCACCGTGCCTTCCTCAAAAGGCTGGCGCACAAAGTTGGCCGCGCTGTTCACCAACACATCCAGCCGCCCGAACTCGGCTTCGAGCGCGGCGAAGAGCGCGGCGATCTGTTCGGGGTCGTGCAGATCGGCTTGGAAGGCCAGCGTGCGCACGCCCAATGCTTGGATTTCGGCGACGGTTTCGCGGGCTTCTTCTTCTGCGTGGCCGTAATGCACGAGCACGTCCATTCCCTCGCGCGCTAAGGCCAGCGCAATGGCTTTGCCTACGCGCCGCGCGCTGCCGGTCACCAGGGCGATTTTGTCTCGTAATTCCATCGGCTAGAGCCTCGCCAAACGGTAAAATTCGTCCACCGATGCCGGATCAGAACGGAAAAGGCCGCGTTTGGCAACCGTGACCATGTTCACGCCGTGTTTCTTCACGCCGCGCAGCGCTGCGCAGCTATGTTGCCCTTCCACCACCACGATCACGCCCAGCGGGTCGAGGTGCGTTTTCAGCGCGTCGGCGATCTGGTTGGTGAGCCGTTCTTGGATCTGCAAGCGGCGCGCGAACATATCCACGATGCGCGGAATTTTGCTCAGCCCGACCACGTTACGGCGGGGCACGTAGCCCACGTGCGCCTTGCCCACGAAGGGCAACATATGGTGTTCGCAAAGCGACGTGTAGGGAATTTCTGCCACGACGACCATTTCGCCCTCGTATTCCACTTCAAAGAGCGCGCCGTTGATGATCGTCTGCACGTCTTGGTCGTAACCTTCCAGCAGCTCGCCGTACATTTTGGCGACGCGCTGCGGGGTGCGTTGCAGTCCGTCACGGCTGGGGTCCTCGCCAATATATTGCAAGATCAAGCGCACGGCTTCGGCGATGCCCGCCTGCGCGTCCAATGCCTGGAACTCGGCAGTGGCGATGCGCTCGGCTTGGGTGTGTACGTCGTCGGGTTCCTCGTGGGAAGAGCGCCCGTTGGCATGGGAGTGTGCAACCATAGGATATGTGGCTTGGAGCGTGCCACATGTCTCCTTTCCTTGATATATAAGTTAAATGTCTTTTTAATTTTAAGGGCAATGATGTGGAATGGCAAAGGTCTATGCTTCCAGGATGCGCTTTTGGGTCGCTTTTCATAGCTTCCATACGTTTCCTTCACGGGGGCTTCGTTGTCTCTTTCGGCGAGGGGCAGCAAAGCCGCTCGGGGAATGTGGATTGTGTACCATTGCCCGCGCGCCGTAGCTGCGGTATGCTGGCGGCGTATCCGCAGGAGGTTTGCTGAATGTCCAAGACCGAGACGTTTGTTCCGCCCCCCAACTGGCCCGCCACCCACGAATCGCGCTGGGCCAGGCCGCTCACGCGGTTGTTGATGCGCACCGTGAGCCGCTACGAGGTGCGCGGCGCAGAAAATATGCCCCAACCGCCCTTTTTGTTGGCTGCCAACCACATGAGCTTTTTCGACATTCCCGCTGTGCATTTGCCGACCCCGCTAGGCACGGTGGGCATGGCTGCCAAGAAGTACAAAGGATCGCGCCTAGAGCCGCTTTTCAGCCTCTACTCGGTGATCTGGGTGGAACAGTTTGCGCCGGACTTGAGCGCGTTGCGCGACGCGATTGCGGTGCTGAAGGCGGGCGTGCCGTTGGCGATGGCGCCGGAAGGCACGCGCAGCCGTGACGCACGCTTGATGCAAGGACGCGCGGGGGCGGCTTTCATTGCCACGCGCGCCAACGTACCGATTGTGCCGGTGGCCGTCTGGGGTTCGGAAAAAGTGCTGAAAAGTCCACGTCCGAAAGTGATCACACGTTACGGCAAGCCGTTCCGTTTGCCTGCCGGACGCGCGAAAGGGGCGCAGTTGGACGAATATACCGAGCGCATCATGTGCGCCATTGCAGCGCTGTTGCCGGAAGCCTATCATGGTTATTATGCAGGTCATCCGCGCATCGAAGAGATGCGCGAAGTGGTGTGCTGAACGGAACGCATCCCCAAGTATTGTTTAGTCTCAAGGAGATATTTACATGCAACTCGAAACGATAGAACGGATCGGTGTGATCGGTGCGGGCACGATGGGGCATGGCATCGCGCAGGTTTGCGCTATGCACGGTTACCAGGTGACGCTGGTGGATATTTCCCAAGAGATGCTCGACCGCGCGTTGGAGAAAATCACGCGCAGCCTGGACAAGCTCCATCGCAAAGGCAAGCTCGACGACGTGGCGCGCCAGGCCGCGCTGGCGAACCTCAGCACCGGCTTGGAGCTTTCCGAAGTGGCCGACGCCGATTTGGTGGTCGAAGCGGTCAGCGAACGGCGCGAACTCAAGCGCGGCATTTTCGAGGAGCTGGATACGCTGATCCGCCCCGAGGCGATCTTGGCGAGCAACACCTCGTCCATTTCGCTCACCGAGCTTGGCGCGGTCACCGCACGCCCGCAACAGGTGATCGGGATGCACTTTATGAACCCCGTTCCGATCATGCGGTTGGTGGAAATCATCCCGGGGTTGGCAACCAACGATGAGACGTTGGAAACGACGATGGCCCTGGCGCGCAAGCTGGGCAAAACCCCTGTGCAGGCCGCCGACTATCCCGGGTTCATCGCCAACCGCATCTTGATCCCGATGATCAACGAGGCTGTTTACGCGCTGATGGAAGGCGTCGGCACGGTGGAGGCCATTGACACGGTGATGAAGTTGGGCATGAACCACCCGATGGGGCCTTTGACGCTGGCGGATTTTATCGGGCTGGACGTGGTGTTGGAGATTCTCAACGTGCTCTACGATGGGTTGGGCGACCCCAAATATCGCGCGTGCCCATTGCTCAAACGCATGGTGGCAGCGGGCTATTTGGGGCGCAAGAGCGGGCGCGGCTTTTATGAGTACGATTGACGGGCGCGCCTGTGGGACGATATAGGTTTTGGGAACTAGAAGCATCCGTTAACGCAACGGATGCTTTTGGTTTGTTCGCG
>CAZZNC010000344.1:0-3600 GCA_964655405.1 uncultured Anaerolineaceae bacterium
GCCACGGCGAACTTGGCGACCGCACCGCGCGGCGTGGCTTTGGACATCTGCCCGCCGGTGTTGGAATACACGCCGGTATCCAACACCATCAAGTTGACGTTGCGACCGGAGGCCAACACATGATCCAACCCGCCGTAACCGATGTCATAGGCCCAGCCGTCACCACCGAAGATCCACTGCGAGCGTTTGATCAGGAAGTCCGATACGCTCAGCAATTGCTGGGCTAGCTCGCTGCCTTCGGTTTCCAACCATTCTTTGAGCTGGGCCACACGCTCACGCTGTGCTTCGATGCCCTGCCATTCGCTCTGGTCGGCGTTGAGGATCGCGTCGGCCACATCGCGCTTTTCACCGCGAACGTCAGCCGCCCAGCGTTCCAACAACTCGTGGGCGTGCACGGTGAGCTTGTCACCGGTCAAGCGCATACCCAGCCCGAATTCCGCTGCGTCTTCGAAAAGCGAATTCGACCACGTCGGGCCGCGTCCGTCTTCGCGCGTGGAGTAGGGCGTGGTGGGCAAGTTGCCGCCGTAGATGGACGAGCAGCCGGTCGCGTTGGCGATCACGGCGTGGTCGCCGAAAAGCTGCGTCACCAGCTTGATGTAGGGTGTCTCACCGCAACCCGCGCACGCACCGGAGAACTCAAAGAGCGGGCGCACGAACTGCGACCCCTTCACCGAATAGCGGTTGAAGGTGGTGGGGTCGGTTTCCGGCAAGCTGAGGAAGTAGTCCCAATGGGTATTTTCCGTCTGGCGCAGCTCGTCGGTCAGCGGCACCATGTTGATCGCCTTGCGGTCGGTCTTGTTGCCTTGTTCGTCCTTGACGAACGCAGGGCACATTTCCACGCACACATGGCAACCCGTGCAGTCTTCCGGCGAAACCTGCACCGTGTACTTCATGCCCTTCCAGGCTTTGCCGCGCGCGTCCATGGACTTGAAGCCTTCCGGCGCGTTGTCTTCTTCTGCGTACTGCGCGTCGTAAACCTTCATGCGGATCACGGCGTGCGGGCACACAAACGCGCATTGGTTGCACTGGATGCAGGCTTCCGGTTCCCAAACGGGAATCTCCATCGCAATGTTGCGCTTTTCGTATTGCGTGGTGGCCGTGGGGTACGTGCCGTCAGCGGGTAACATGGAAACGGGCAACTGATCGCCACGTCCGGCGATGATCTCTGCCGTCACCTGCTGCACGAATTCCGGCGCATAGTGTGGCACAGACGGACGCATGGTGAACTCGCTGGTCACCTGCTGGGGATAGTCCACCTGTTCGATATGGTCGGCGGCCATTTCTGCGGCCTGGATATTCATATCCACGACCTTCTGACCTTTGCGCCCGTAGGTGTCCACGACCGCCGCGCGGATCATCTCCATCGCTTTTTCTTCGGGCAAGATGCCAGAAATGCGGAAGAAGGCCGTTTGCATCACGACGTTGATTCGTCCGCCCAACCCCACCGAACGCGCGATCTCGCTGGCGTTGATGGTGTAGAATTGCGCTTTTTTCTCGATGACCTGCTTTTGCACTTCGCGCGGCAGATGTTCCCAGACCTCATCTGCGCTGTAGGGGCTGTTGAGCAAGAAAACGCCGCCTTCGGCCAAGTGGCTGAGCATGTCGAAACGTTCTAGGAACGCGAAGTTGTGGCAGGCCAAAAATTCCGCTTCACGGATGAGATAGGTGCTGCGAACGGGGTATTTAGAGAAGCGCAAGTGCGAAACCGTGCGCGCACCGGCCTTCTTGGAATCGTAGACGAAATACCCTTGCGCGTAGTAGTCGGTGGCCTTGCCGATGATCTTGATCGAGTTTTTGTTGGCGCTGACCGTGCCGTCCGAACCCAGGCCGAAGAACATGGCACGGTGCACGTCCTCGTTTTCGGTGGAAAAGTTCGGGTCCCATTCCAAGCTGGTATGGGTCACGTCGTCGTTGATGCCGATGGTGAAATGGTTCTTGGGCGGTTGGGCGTTGAGGTTGTCCAACACGGCCTTGACCATCGCCGGAGTGAACTCTTTGGAGCTGAGGCCATAGCGCCCGCCCACAATCACCGGCATCTGCGCAATCTCGCCTGCCGCAATCGCTTCGGTGAAGGCCGTCACCACGTCCTGATAGAGCGGTTCGCCGGCGGCGCCAGGTTCTTTGGTGCGGTCGAGCACTGCAATACCCTTGACCGTCTTGGGCAGGGCGGCCACAAACGCCGCGCTTGCGAAGGGACGGCACAAACGCACCTTGAGCATACCGACCTTCTCGCCATGTGCGGCCATGTATTCGATGGCCTCGTGCGCTGTTTCTGCGCCCGAACCCATCAACACTACCACGCGCTCGGCATCCGGCGCGCCGACATAGTCGAACAGGTGATATTCCCGCCCCACGACCTCGGCGAATTTATCCATGACGCGCTGCACGATCTCCGGCGTCTTGAGGTAGTAGGGGTTCACCGACTCGCGTGCCTGGAAGAACACGTCGGGGTTTTGCGACGTGCCGCGCAAGACGGGGCGTTCCGGCGACATGCCGCGCATACGATGGGCGAAGACGTAGCGGTCGTCAATCAGCGCGCGCATATCTTCGCGTGACAGCTTCTGAATTTTTTGGATTTCGTGCGAGGTGCGGAAGCCGTCGAAAAAGTGCACGAAAGGCACGCGCGCTTCCAACGTGGCGGCTTGTGCAATCAGCGCAAAGTCGTGTGCTTCTTGCACACTGGCGGAAGAAAGCAGCGCGAAGCCGGTCGAGCGTGTCGCCATAACGTCGGTGTGGTCGCCAAAGATGGAGAGCGCCTGTGCAGCAATCGAACGTGCCGCCACATGAAAAACCGCCGAGGTCAGTTCACCGGCGATTTTGTACATGTTGGGGATCATCAGCAGCAAGCCCTGCGATGCCGTGAAGGTTGTTGTCAGTGCGCCGGTGGTTAGTGCACCGTGTACCGCACCGGACGCGCCGCCTTCTGATTGCAGCTCAATGACCTGCGGCACGGTGCCCCAAATGTTCGTGACGCCTTGCGCAGAAAGCGCCTCGGCGTGCTCTCCAATCGGTGAAGATGGCGTGATGGGGTAGATGGCGATGACTTCATTCAAGGCGTGCGCAACTTCCGCAACCGCCGTGTTGGCATCAACCGTCGCATACGGACGCGATGTATCCTTGTTTGCCATTATTTTCTCCTGTTTCCTCCCATAGCAGCCCCCAAGCTCCTCAATTAGGAGCCTGCACTGCCAAACTCGCTATGTGTAATTTGCTTGCGAGCATGTGAAACGAGGGACTGAAAAACGTAGCGAAGCTACGCTATGATAGAAGCTCGCATAAAGCTATACGGCTGACCACTAATCCACGAGTTTAGGAAGTTCACGGGTAGCTTAGTAGTGTGAAATGTCGTGATATAGTGGATTGAGTGTCACTTTTGAGGCGCAGCGCTGTTCACGCGCTCCCATGCAAGGAGCATGATGAATGTCCGCTCAACACCTGGTGCTTTTCGATATTGACGGCACGCTGCTACACTCCGGCGGGTGTGGGCGCGCAGCGACGCGGCTGGCTGTGCAAGACGTTTTCGGTACGGTCGGCAAGTTGGACGCTGTAGACTTCGGTGGCAAAACGGACTGGCAAATTTTGCGCGAAGCATTGACGCCG
>CAZZNC010000345.1:0-3583 GCA_964655405.1 uncultured Anaerolineaceae bacterium
CGAAGACGAAATCAGCTTGGACACGTCCATTTTCTTGATGGACGCCGAGGGCGAAATCTTGGCCGAAAACGACGACGCACCCGATATGGGCACGGACTCCGCATTGACCTTCACACTACCTGCCGACGGGGACTATATCATCGTGGCGACGCGCTTTTTGGAACGCGACGGCT
This sequence comes from uncultured Anaerolineaceae bacterium, assembly GCA_964655405.1. Classification (GTDB taxonomy): domain Bacteria; phylum Chloroflexota; class Anaerolineae; order Aggregatilineales; family Aggregatilineaceae; genus JALSSH01. Next base: position 174 of record CAZZNC010000345.1, read on the forward strand.
TCGACAGCGGCGCGTATACGCTGAGCTTGTCGCTCGAACAAGAAGAGTCTCCGCCTCCACAAAAAGAATCTTCGACCGATACATCCAATCTGGGGCGTGCATACGCCCCAGAAGATGGCTTGTCCGGCACGATACAACAGGGGGGCGCAACGCCCCCCATCACATACGGCGAGACCGTGAGCGGCGAGATCACCGACACACAATACGAGCAGCGCTGGGCCTTCGAGGGCACACAAGGGGACACCGTCACGATCACTATGGCCCCCAGTGGGGACGAAAGCGGCGCCCTGGACGGCTATTTGATCCTGCTGGGGCCGGACGGCGACACGGTAACCGAAGTGGACGACGCCAACGAGTCTGTCATGCCCACCATCGAGCATTACGCGCTGCCCTATGATGGCGTCTATACCATCGTGGCGACGCGCTTCGGCTTTGCCGACGGCTTTTCCACCGGCGCCTATACGCTGACCCTAACGCACGAGGCCAGCGGCGAACTTTCCGCCGTTGAAGGAAACACACACTGGTTTTCTGTCAACGCTATCCCCGCTGCACGCTGGCTCACCTATGCAGAAACGGTCAACGGCTCGCTGAACAACGCACACAGCGAAGATTGGTACGTCTTCCAGGGCACAGCGGGCGACGTGATCACCGTGCGCATGATCGCCACGAGCGGTAACCTTGACCCTTACGTGATCTTGACCAACGCGGCGGGCTACGAACTCACCAGCCGCGACGACATTTCCCCGCACCGTTCAGAGGCGGGCATTGCACACTTCACACTACCAGACGACGGCTTGTACCTGATCCGCGCGACGCGCTACGGCTTCGAGCACGGCATGAGCACCGGAGCCTATAGCCTGGAACTGCGCGCCGAATCCCGTGCCAGTACGCAAGACGGCGTAGGACTGCCCGCGATGGAATACGGAGAGAGCGTGGAAGGTGCGCTTTCGCTGAGCCAACCCGCCGCGCGCTACGCCTTCGAAGGACACGCCGGCGAGCAGATCACCGCGTCCGTGCTGCGTCAGTCCGGCAACTTGGCTCCCCGCTTGACACTGCGCGCACCAGACGGCCAGCCGTTGGCAGTCAGCACGCGCGGTTTCAGCGCGGATGAAGTGCGCATTGCCCGCTTGACCTTGCCCCAAGATGGGCTGTACACGCTGAACGTGCAATTGGACGACCTCAACACCGAAGGGGACTATCGGCTGTTGCTGCTCGGCGGGGAACATGCCCCGTTGGATGCGGGCGCGTTCACGCCCGCCGAAGAGCTGGATATGGAATTGGTGCTGATCTGGGCTTCTGAAGCAGATTTGGATCTGACGCTCACCGCACCAGACGGCACGCTAAGCGGCACGCACACAGCCAGCGCCAACGATCTGTGCGAGGTGCGCACAAGCACGCCGGTTGAGCGCGTCATCGTAGAAGAGGGCGCAGCACCAAGCGGCATCTACCGCGTGACAGTGCGTTACCGTTTCGACTGCTCGGGCACGGGCGCGCCGGTGCATTATTTGCTGGGAGTGGCAACGCAAGGCGTCGTCGTAGATGTGATCGGCGGCGTGTTGCCACGCGAGGGGGACGCCCTGGAAACGTGGATCGTCTATCCATAACGCCCGCTCGTCGGAGCGGGCGCGCCAAGCTCCCCTTCTCGCGCCACGTGCACTTTCCCGCGCCCCTTTTACAGCCCAAGCCCCGACCTAAGGGCTGAGAATTCCCCAAACGGGGACGGGTAAACGTATTCTCCTTAGCTGCGGAGGGCAGATCGTGCGCGATCTGCCCTCTTGTTGTTCCCTGGGCAACGCCAAACCGCGCTTAGCGTTCGACCGCTGCCACAGCGTCAGCGGGGGACGTGTTGCTGTAGATCACTTGCATGACCCCGGGCAAGTATTTGTCCATCATCAGCACATTGGTATAAACCAAGACCCTGATCATCGACTGGGCAAGCTGCGTCCCTTCCACGTCAACGCTGGTCTTGTACCGCACCTCACCGTCGGAAAAATCCATCTCGAAATTGCCGATCACCAGTCCATAGTTGGCGCGGGTCAAGAATTCAGCGACCGCCTGACGCTTATCGGCGGGCACTTTGGTTTCCAGAATCGAGTAGAAGATGAAACGTTGCTTGTCGTCCTGAGCCTGCGCGTAGCTCATCCAATTACCGTTTTTGCCAGCAAACCCCATCCGCAAAATAGGCTTGCCTTCCAACTGTTGGAACTTCCAATCATCATCCTTGAAAAATTGCAACATCGCATCGAAAATGTTCATCGTCCCCTCTCCACCATGATAAACAGCAATCGTCGTCTGGCTACCCGTTTATTGTAGTGATATTCCCCCCCCTACGCGAACCGCTTGCCGCTTTACGTAGGTCGCTGCTCTGTGCCATAATGTGGTAACGTGTTGCCGCCTCATATCAAATAGAATCTTTGGTTACTTTTATGGTGATTATGGAGACAGGAGAACGCACCATGACTTACCGCATTCGCAAAGCGGCGGTGATCGGTTCCGGCACGATGGGCAGCGGCATTGCCGCGCTTTTGGCCGGCATCGGCGTTCCGGTGGTGCTGCTCGATATTCCCGCCCCAAACACCATCCCCAACGATCCGCCGGAAAAGCGTAACGCCATTGTGCTAAAAAATTTACAGGCCATGCGCAAGAGCCGCCCTGCGCAGCTTTTCCACCCCGACGACCTAAACCTCATCACCCCGGGCAACCTGGAAGATGACTTCGATTTGCTGCGCGATGCCGATTGGATCGTGGAAGCCATCGTTGAAAACTTGGGCATCAAGCAGGGGCTGATGGAGCGGCTGGAAGCCGTGCGCCAACCGCACGCCATCGTCAGCACCAACACCAGCGGCCTTTCGATCCGCGCCATTGCCGAGGGGCGTTCGGAGGAATTCCGCCGCCACTTCCTGGGCACGCACTTTTTCAACCCGCCGCGCTACCTCAAGCTGTTGGAGCTGATCCCGCATCCGGACACCGACCCCGCGCTGATGGCCTTCATGACCGACTTCGGCGTCAACACGCTGGGCAAAGGCGTCGTGCCCTGCAAGGACACGCCCAACTTCATCGCCAACCGCTTCATCAGCCTGGTGGGCACATTCGTGGTCAACTACGCGCTGGAACACGGCTACACGGTCGGCGAGGTGGACGCGCTCACCGGCCCGCTGATCGGCCATCCCAAAACAGCCACCTTCCGCCTCTTTGACCTGATCGGCGTGGACATCATGGTACACGTCAACAGCAACCTCTATCCCGCCATTCCGGAAGACGAATCGCGCGAGGTGCTCAATTACGAGCCGACCGTGCAACTGATGCAAGCCATGATGGAGCGCGGTTGGCTGGGCAACAAGACGCGCCAGGGCTTCTACAAGCGCGTGGACACGCCCGAAGACCGCCAGTTTTGGCAGCTCAACTTGCAA
>CAZZNC010000346.1:0-3583 GCA_964655405.1 uncultured Anaerolineaceae bacterium
GGCGGCGGGTGCCGCGCTGGCGTTGCTGTTGACCGAGTGGTGGGCCGCCCACCGTCGGCAGCGTCCGCCGCGCTTGCGGTGGGGCGATGTGGCGTTGGAGGCACGCTCCTCACAAGGGCGGTTCGGGCGTTGGTGGCGCACGCTGCGGCGCAAGGGGGCGCGCCCATGAGTTGGACGCATCCGAGCGCGCTGTGGTTGCTGCCGCCCACACTGGCCGCGCTGGCGTGGATCGGTTGGCCGCGCACGCCGCACCGCCACCGCAGGGACGCGCTGGCGCTGGGCGTGCGGGCGCTGATCGCGCTGGCGATTGTGTTGGCGCTGGCCGGACCGCAAGTTCACCGCGCGGCAGACCGGCTGACGACGGTCTTTTTGCTGGACGTTTCGGACAGCGTCCCGCCCGCGCAACGCAGCGCCGCGCTGGACTTTGTGCGGCAGGCGGCGGAGGCGATGCGCCCGGGCGACCGCGCCGCGCTGGTGGTTTTCGGCGCGGACGCGCTGGTGGACTTGCCGGTCACCGAGCGGCTGGAGGTGGTGCAACTGGGCGCCGATCCGCCCCGCCACCAAACCGACATCGCCGAGGCGCTGCGCGTGGGGCTGGCGCTCTTCCCGCCGGAAAGCGCGCGGCGGCTGGTGCTGCTCAGCGACGGGCGGCAAACGCTCGGCGACGCGGAGCAGGTCGCGCGGCTGGCCGGCGCGAGCGACGTGCCGATTGACGTAGTGACCCTTGCCCCGCCGCAAGCCGAAACGCAAGCCGCGCCGGAGGTGATGTTGACGCGCGTGGAAGCCCCCGCCATCGTGAACGAGGGCGAGCGCTTCACGCTGACCGCCGAGCTGGTCAGCACCTACGCGGCGGAGGCCGATTTGCGCGTGACGGCGGGCGGGCGCGTGGTGGCAGAGCGGACGGTTTCCTTGCCCGCAGGCACGACGCGCGAGAGCTTCGAGCTGACCGCGCCCGCCGCCGGTTTTGTGGACTTCACCGTGACGCTGCAACCGCACGGCGCGGATACCTTCTACCAAAACAACCAACTGGCCGCCTTCACCGAGGTGCAAGGGCCGCCGCGCGCCCTGCTGGTGACCGACGATCCGCGCGAGATCGAGGCGCTTTTGCCCGCGCTGGAAAGCGCCGAGCTGCGCGTGGAAACGGTCGGGGCGCGCGAGCTGCCCTACGGGCTGGCGCCGCTCAGCAGCTACGACGCGATTGTGCTGGCGAACGTTTCCGCCACCGCGCTCACGCCGGAGCGCATGGCCGCGTTGCAGGCGTATGTGCGGGACCTGGGCGGCGGGCTGGTGGTGATCGGCGGGCCGCAAAGCTACGGGGTGGGCGGCTACTTCCAGACGCCGCTGGAAGAAACCCTGCCGGTGGAGATGCGCATACGCGACCCGCAGCGCATCCCGCCGATGACCATGCTTTTCGTGGTCGACCGCTCCGGCAGCATGGAGATCACCAGTTCCAACGGCGTTTCCAACTTGGAGCTGGCGAAAGAAGCCGTCTTGCGCTCGATTGATTTGCTGGAAGACAGCGACCGCGTGGGCGTGCTTTCCTTCGACGTGAGCGCCTATCCGGTGGTGAAGATTCAGCCGGTGGGCGACGCGGCCAACCGCCAGCACCTGCGCGAGTTGGTGGGCACGCTGCGCCCGGGCGGGGGCACGAACATTTACCAGAGCGTGCTGGCCGCCGACGAGCTGTTGCGCAACGACCCTTCGCCGATCAAGCACATCATCTTGCTGACCGACGGCGGCGCCGACCCGGGCGGCATCATCCCCACGATTACGCGCATGTACCAAAACAGCGGCGTGACGACCTCGGTGGTGGCAGTGGGGCAGGATTACGTGCCCTGGCTGCCGAACGTGGCCGAAGCGGGCAACGGGCAGTTTCACCTGGCTTACGACGTTTCCACCATTCCGGCTATCTTCACCGCCGAAACGCTGCTGGCGACGCGCTCCTACATTGTGGAGGAGCTGTTTTCGCCGGTGAAAGACGCGCCGCACCCGATCACTGCGCCGTTTGCCAGCGTGCCGCCGTTGCGCGGCTACGTAGCGACCTCCCCCAAGCCGACCGCCAGCGTGCTTTCGCGCGGGCTTTACGACGACCCGATCTTGGCCGCGTGGCAATACGGGCTGGGGCGAGCAGTGGCCTACACCTCGGACGCGAGCAGCCGTTGGGCGGCGGACTGGGTCACTTGGGACGGCTACGCGGACTTTTGGGGGCGGGCTGTGCGCTGGACGGTGACCCCGGGCGGGGCAGAAAACGTGCAAACGCGCGTGACATTGCGCGGGGAACAGGCCACGATCACGGTGGAAGCGCGCAACACGGCGGGCGATTACCTCAACGGGCTGCAACTGGAGGCGGCGGTCGTGGCGGCGAGCACGCTGCAAGCCGAGCGCGTGTCTTTGCACCAGGTGGCACCCGGGCGCTATGAGGGGGCGTTTGCGCCGCGCAAACAGGGCGCGTATTTCGTCACGGTTGCGGGCAGCACGCCCTCCGAAGCACCAACCTCGCTCAGCGTGCGACAAACGGTCGGGTGGGTGCGCAGCTATTCGGACGAATATCGCCCGCCCACTGACCCCGCCGCGCCGCGCCGCTTGTTGGCGCAAGTTGCCGCGCTTTCCGGTGGGCGGGACGTGACGCAAACGCCCTCGCGCGCCTTCGCCCACGACCTGACGCAGCGCCAAGCGGCGCTCCCGCTTTGGCCCGCGTTGATGGCGTTGGCGGCGTTGCTCTGGCCGCTGGATATTGCCGTGCGCCGCGTGGTGATCGGGCGCGGCTGGTGGGAACGGCTGCGCGGACGCTTGGCACGCCGCCGCCGTGCGCCCGAAGCGCTCGCCTCCGAGCCGATCCAACGCTTGCAGCAAGCCAAAGCACGCGCCCATGCGGCGCGCCAACGTCCGCCGTTGGAAGCGCCGCCACCTCCAGCGCCAAGCACCCCGCCGCCCCAAGCGCCGCCTGCGCCCCCCAGCGCTCCGCCGCAACAGGACGCGCGCTCGGCGGTAGAGCGGCTGTTGGCGAAAAAACGCGAGCGCGAAGACCCACCCCAATAAAAACCGCCGGAGCATTGAGCTTCCGGCGGCTATGTACTGCGAAACGGTGATGCGTGGGTTTACTCGCTGGGGCCACTGCTGCGCCACAACTTGGCGATGAGGCAGACGTTCATAAACGCCAGGCCGATCATCACCAAACCGATAAGGGCCAAAATCGCCCCCGCTGTGCCCTTGACGATAAGCAAGCCCAGCACAAGCAACACGATCCCCATCACAACGCGCGCAATGCGCCACGTGGTGCTTAAGAAAAATGACAACAGATCCATTTCCGCCTCCTTAGCTATAATTAGCCTTACTCTAACTATAGCACAGAGTGCACCTAGCCGAGCTTCTCTTTGAAGACCTCGGTCAGTGCGGGCAGAATATCGAAAAGGTCATCCACCACGCCGTAGCGCGCCAGTTTGAAGATCGGCGCCTCGGGGTCGGTGTTGATCGCCACGATCACTTTGGAAGTGCGCATACCGGCCTGGTGTTGGATGGCACCGGAGATGCCCGCCGCGATATACAGATCGGGCGAGACGACCTTGCCGGTCTGCCCCACCTG
>CAZZNC010000347.1:0-3580 GCA_964655405.1 uncultured Anaerolineaceae bacterium
CACTAGGTCAGGCCTGCAAAAAAATTTTTGTTGTGCGTGTGCAGGAAATCGGCCACCGACCTGACGCCGATTTCCTGCACGCGCCGTAACTCCACGCTCTCAAACGTCTCCCAACGCCCGCACATAGCCAGCCACTTCGTCCATCCAAGTCCGCCGCTGCTGTTGAGAGCTGTTGGGAATATCGGTGAAGTTTAGCCAATGCGTGCGTTGCACGCCGCAAACCCCCAGCGTGCCTTGCAAAAATGCCTTTTCGATGTCGGTATATTGCGCTTTTGGCGCGCCCATCGTGGTAATGACCGTGCCGCTCTGGATATGCGTCAACAAGGGGGAAAAGTCCTCCTCGGTGAAGGCAAACCCGGGTGTGAAAACTTTGTCGAAAAAGCCTTTCAAAAGCGCGGGCATCCCTTCCCACCAAATGGGGAAGATATAAATCACATGCTCGGCGCGGCGGATGCGCTCCTGATAGTCCAACACCTTCGGGTCGAGGATGCGTCCTTGCGCATAACCGGCCAATTCCGCCTCGCTGAGCGTTGGATCGAAGCCGTCGCGGTACAAATCCAGCACGTCGGTTTCGTGTCCGGCGGTCTGCAAAGCTTCCACCACACGGCCCAACACCGCAAAGTTGAAGCTGCGGGGCCAGGGATGAGCAATCGTCACCATTGCACGCATGTCGTCTTTACTCCTACAATGCGCGGTGGCGCGAGCAGCCCAACGCCCCCGCGTTCGCCAAACTCCGCGTTATTCGGTCGTCAGACCGGCGCGCTTCACCAACTGCATCAAAAAGCTGACCAAACGCTCGACCGGCAAGTTTTCCACGTCTTGCAAGCCTTGCAGCCAAAAAAGTTGCCCGTAACCGAACATGAGCAAAACCAGTGTCCAGCTCAACATAAACGCATCGTCACCGACAAAGGGTTGCAACACGGCTTCTAAGCGGCGAAAGAGTGTCAGGTACTTTTCGTGAACCAACGCCTGCTCTTGCGCGCTGAAACGCCGGAATTCGGTGGCAATCCACCACAAGCGTTCCATGCGTTTTTGCCCCAGTTGCAACACGTTTTTCATGAAACAACGCAGCAGCTCGTCCAACGAGGCCATGTCCTCACACGCGCCGATGGAATCCAGCAAGTCCGGCATATGTTCGGCCAAAACCGCGCTCAAAAGCTCACGCTTGCCGTCTTTGAAGTGGTAATACAACGCCGCTTCGGTCACGCCCACCGCCTCGGCAATCTGGCGCACGGACGTGGCGACGTAGCCCTGTTGGGTGAAAAGTCGAGAGGCGGCCTCGACGATGGCGTCGCGGCGACTGATGCGTTCGGGCATGGTTTCTCCACGCACTTAACGGGCGTTAACTAAGTGCGTCCATTATATAAAAGGTGCGGAACGCTGTCAAGCAACAAATTTCAGATCGGGCCGCGCTCTCCGACGGATGCTCATTTGCGCAGAAAAGACGCAGATTTGTTGACTAAATGAGCACGATATGATACTATTCAGTCGGTTACATTCAATTATGGTCACATTCAAGCATCCTCGGAGTTCTGCCACATGGCAACTCAAAACCATGACACCCTTCGTGAAGTGATGAGCCAACCCGCCGTTTGGGACGAAACACTGACGGCATTCTCCCCGCAAATCGCAGCTTTCGACAGCTATTGGCAAACGAACTCCGCCCCCCAAGTGCTTTTCACGGGTTGCGGCTCCACCCACTATCTTTCACTGAGCGCCGCCGCGTTGTTCCAAGCCCTGACGCACATTCCCAGCCGCGCCTATCCTGCCTCCGAGCTGGTGCTTTTCCCTGAGCGCATTTACACGCCGGAAAGCCACCCGTTTTTGGTCACCGTGTCCCGTTCCGGCAAAACCACCGAAACGCTGGACGCTGTGCGCGTTTTCAAACAACAGATTGGCGGGGAAGTGCTCGCCATCACCTGCGACGACGCCAGTGCCCTGGCCCAGGCCGCCGATCTCAACTTGGCGACCAATGCCGCGCAAGAAAAAAGCGTCGCACAAACGCGCTCGTTTTCCAGCATGGCGGTGTTGGCAGAAGCCCTGGCCGCGCACGTGGCCGGCATGGACGCCGTAGAGCAGTTGGCGCCCCTGCCCAACAGCTGCAAACGACTGTTGACCGACTATGCCGAGCTGTCGCAAACGCTGGGCCAAGACCGTGAGATTCAACGCTTCTTCTTCTTGGGCACGGGCTATTTGCATGGCATCGCCAACGAAGCCATGTTGAAGATGAAAGAAATGTCCCTGGCCTATAGCGAAGCCTTCCACACGCTCGAATTTCGGCACGGGCCGATGTCCATGGTAGACGAGCACGCGCTGATTGTGGGGTTGCTTTCGGAAGCGTCCCAAGCGCACGAGGTAGCCGTGCTCGAACAGATGCACGCACGCGGCGCGCGTGTCCTGGCGATTTCGGAAAACGGCAGCGGGCTGCCCGCCTCGGAGCGCATCCACGAAGTCGTGTTGCGTTCCGGTGTGCCGGCCTGGGCGCGCACCATCCTCTATCTGCCCGTGTTGCAACTGATGGCCTACCACCGTGCGCTAACCAATGGACAAAACCCCGACCGCCCTGCTCATCTGGACGCGGTCATCGTGCTCAGCTCGCTTCTGGGAGCTTAATCACAGCGTGCGCGTTTTTCCCAAGATTGAGCACGTGGAACAAGGTGGTATGCCTTCCAACATAACCTGCTCACCGATTTGATCCGACAGCGTACCAAGGAGAATTGCTTATGATCTTTTGCTGAAACACCACCTAAAAATCTCCCGTTCACTTGTATACTATCTGTGTGGAGAATAACAGTCATGAAAAAAGTCACTTTCTTAAGCCTGCTGTTGGTCGTCGCGATGCTTGTTCCGACAAGCATCAGCTTGACCGGCGCGCAAGACGACGACATCACCCTCGTTTACTGGTCGATGTGGAACGAGACCGAACCTCAAGCCCAAGTCATCCAAAGCTGGATTGACGGGTTCGAGGCCGAACACCCCAATATCAAGATCGAGGCCGTTTGGAACGGACGCCAAAACCAAACCCTGGCCCGTACCGCTTTGGCCGCAGGGGAACACATTGACCTTGTCGACCAGGACGCCGACCCGCTCTTCGGCGGCATGGTCAGCGAAGACATGGGCTTGCCGCTGGACGATTACTTGGACACCCCCGCTCTGGACGCTGACGCACCGGTGCGCGACATGTTCGTGCCTGGCGTGCTCGATCTTTTCACGAAGGACGACCACGTTTATCTGTGGCCCTACGTCTATAACACCGTGCAGTTTTGGTACAACAAAGACGCTTTCGCCGAAGTCGGCGCCGAAGTGCCCACCACCTGGGACGAGTTCCTTGATGTCAATCAAAAGCTGGTGGACGGTGGTTACGCGCCTATCGCCGCCGAAAGCGATGTGCAGTTCTACCAAATCGACTACCTCACCTACCCCGTCGTGCGCTACAAGGGGCCGGGGTTCTTGCGCGCCACCGTGGAAGACAAAACCGGCGAAATGTGGCGCGATCCGGTTTATCTGACCGTCGCCCAGCAAATCCGCGAGCTGTGGGACAAGGGCTATATCCCGTCCGAGACCACCGGTTACCTGTGGC
>CAZZNC010000348.1:0-3577 GCA_964655405.1 uncultured Anaerolineaceae bacterium
TCGCGCTGCAATGGAAGGTCAACGTGTCCTCACAAGTGGCGACGCTTTACGCCGGTGCGGGCACGACGGACTACGACGTGCAGCCGCAATTTTGGGTGCGGGAGGTGAGTTGATGGAAGACGTGTTGGTCAAGCGGGCGGGCGTCAACGTGGCGCAGCTCCAAGAGGAGTTGGGCGCGGTGTTCGGCGCGGACGTGTTGGGCGTGAGCGCGGGGCCGTATGGTGTGCGCGTACACCTGGCGCGGGAGCTGGAAGACGAAGAGCGCGCCAAGATCGAGGCGCTGGTCGAGGCGCACGATCCGCAGCCGATGAAAAACCCGCGTGCGGAGCGGATCGCGGCGTTGCGTGGGCGGGCGTGGTCGAAGCTCGCGCCGGAAGAACGAGACACGGCCTGGGCGCTTGTATTCGCAGAGCTTTTCGGGGAGGTGCAAGGTGGATAGCGAAGTGAGCGGGGTGCTGGTGCAGATGTGGACGTTGCTGGGGGCCTTGGCGGGCACGCTGACGCTGCTGGCGCTGACGTTGTGGCTGGGTGCGCGTGTGGCGGAACAGGGACGGGCGTTGTGGCGTGCCGTGCGTGGGCATGTGCCGCAGGTGCTCGCGGCGGTGGACGAGCCGAGCGATCCGGTCAACGCGGCGTTGGGCCGCTGGACGGGTGTGCCGCCGCAGGTGTGGGCGGCGTTTTGGCCGGCTTTTGTGCGTGCCCTGGCAGACGGACTTGGGCAGGTGTTGGAGGGCGACGCGCCCCCCTCCGGCGAGAAGGGCGCATAGCAGTTCGGTGAGCGTGATCGTGCGCGCTGTTGTGTCTCATTCAAACGAAAACTCGAGCGCGCACGATCATTGACTTTCCTCAGAGGGCAACATATACTGATAGTGAACCACTGAAAGCGCGAATGCGCCGTAGGTGGTGCTTTTATTTGGGGTGGTAAACAATACCGTAGGCGTCATGACTGGAAGCGCGCAAGTTGAAACTAGGGGTGAGTATATCCATCCACTTTTCTACTTGGGCAGGTGAGATAACTGCCGAAAGACGATTGGACAAGTGTCCTGCGCCGGTGACGTGGAGGGCATGTAAATACACGATGAACGAGATCGTATCGGCGAGCTGGATGAAGTACGATTCGCTGGAGTCTTTAGGCAGTGGGTCTTCGATCAATGTTTGGATTTCGCGCCGGTATGTCCTCGGGGTAAATTTCGACGGAATGAAATTGATTCTCCGTATACGCCGTGCAGTTTTGCGCATTTTACCTACGCGACCGGGATCGGTGATGATTAAAAATTTCCTTTCAGGGTGAGAAGCGGGGTTGAGCGCATTTTCGATGCGTTGAATGGAGTATGTGAGAGCTGTATCCAAAACTTGATACTTGGAACTTTGGATGCGAGGCTTGACAATCACCACGTTGATAATGTTGATTTCCAGAGCAGCTATGAGGTGGCAGAACAGACCGACGATCTCAGTGCGCTTGGCTTCCGAAAAATCCAAAGCGCGATACGGGTTTTTGTTCAACAAGAAAGGCTTGGTGTGCATCTCCAAACGCACGGGAAGCCCGAAGTCTTGGCGGAGACTTTGCCGGAAGTCTTGGACGGTGTCAAAAATGGGTTGCCAATTCAAGTAGTGTAGATAGAGTGTGGACAGCACAAACAAAGGGGAAGAATAGGCAGGATAGCCATCGTCCCCTGTTTCATCGTAGTATGCAAGATACATCCAAGCTCTCCACAGAACACGCCGAAGGCGAAGGTGAGGCCTTCGCTATATTCACCTTCTCCCGTCCCCTCACCCCTGTTCCTTGCGCCAGCGGCAAAACCATTCCCACGTGCGCGCCAATCCCTCTTCCACGCGCACCTGCGGCGCAAAGCCCAGCAGCTCCCGTGCCTTGCTGTTGTCGCAATACGTAATCGGCGGGTCGCTGGGCGGGGCGGGCATTTTTTCCACGCGCAAACGCAACCCCGAAAGCGCCTCCAACCGCTCGATGAACGCCCGCAACGAGATCGGCGCGCCCACGCCCAGGCTGATAATCTCATAACCCAGTGGGCGCTCCAATGCGGCGATCACACCTTGCACCGTGTCCTCGATATACGTCCAGTCGCGTTCCAAGCGCCCCTCATTGAAAATCGGCACGCTTGTTCCTTCTACCAACGCGCGCATGATGCGCATCGGCATCATATCGGGCCGACCGGCGGGGCCGTAGACGTTGAAGAAGCGTAGCACCGTGACGTTCATGCCGTGCAGATGGTAGTAGGTGTGCGCGATTAGTTCGGCGGCGCGCTTGCTGGCCGGATACGCCGCCAACGGGCGGTCGCACGGGTCGGACTCTTCAAAGGGCAGCCGCTTGGTCTTGCCGTAAACCGACGAGGTGGAAGCCAGCACGAATTGTTGCACCCCGTGTACGCGCGCCGTTTCCAAAACGTGCAGCGAGCCGTTGAGGTTCACTTCGGTATACAGCACCGGCTCTCTGATGCTGTTGCGCACACCGGCCATCGCGGCCAGGTGCACCACGCGGCGGATGTCGTGCCGTGTGAAGAGCTTGTGCAACGTCTCCGGCTTGCGAATGTCGCCTTCCACCAAGCGGAAATTGGGATACAGGGCTAGCTCGGCGGCGTTGCGCCGTTTGATGGCCGGATCGTAGTAATCGTTGAAGTTGTCCAGCGCGACAACCGTTTCGCCGCGTTCCAACAAGGTGCGTGCCAAGTTGCTGCCGATAAAGCCCGCGCCGCCTGTGATTAGAATAGTCATGAAGTCTGCTCCTGGGGCTAGGGGCGCTGCACGTAGCCCTGTACCTCGAACACGCCGTTGTCGGCGCTCAGTGTCTCTGGATAGAAAATGACCGTTTTCCCGAGTTCCTCGAACGGCTTGACCAATAGCTCTTCGAACTGATCTTCAACCGTGCTGATCACGAAATCCGGCACTTTGACCCCGCCCACGTCAACCGAGGTAATGTCGAAGCCGAATTCGCCGGTGCTGTCAATTTGCGGCGCGATCTCGACGGACAGCGGCAGCGAAAGCGTTTCGTAGTCGGGATATTGCAGCTTGCCGTAGAAGGTGAAATCGCCGTCGTCTATGGCAACTTGAACATCGGTGAAGGGGAAGGAATTGCCGTGTTCGTTGGCGAAGTTTTCGCCTTGCAGCGCCATCCAAGAGGAAAGTTGACTTTGGTCGAAGCGCAACCAGAACCATCCTTGTTGGCTTGCGTTGTTCTTGGCCGTATCCAGCACAGACTGGAACGCTTGCGCCTGGGCGGTGCTGGGCACGAAGTTCTTCGAAAGCGGCGCTTCGGGCGCGTTGGTCGCCACGTAGATTACGCCAACCACCACCAGCGCACAGCACAAGAGGACAATGAGCACCACCAGGAAGCAGCAACCGCCGCACCCATGCAACATGCGTTTAAGCCTCCTCATTGCAGCCAAAACATGCGTTCATTGTACCACAGCGTTCCGTGCTCGGAACTCCGCAGATGAGTCGCCTCGTGGGGCAAACTTTGTTATACAATGAATGTGCAAGATGAGAGTAGGCGGTGATCTCAGAAGCTTTCCTACACCGCGAGGGAGAAGCCAAACGATGTCCACGCTCGACGAACTACGCG
>CAZZNC010000349.1:0-3568 GCA_964655405.1 uncultured Anaerolineaceae bacterium
ACGCAGATCGTGCACGATCAAATCGCTGGTTTCTTTGCGCACGCGCTGAAGCTCTAGCAGTTGCTCTTTTTCGGTCATCAGTTGGGTAACGCGCTCTTTGAGCTGCTCACCGCCCACCAGCGCCGAGGTGCGGATGGTGTCCGCCACGCGCAGCCGCGCGCTCAACGTGGACATGATCGAAAGGCTGATGTCCGGATTAGCGCGGATCAACTCACGGAAGCCGTCGCGGTCAACACGCAACAAGCGTAGCGCGCTCAGGGCCACATTGGTTGCGGAGCGCGTTTGGTTTTCCAACAGGGCCATTTCGCCGATAATCTCGCCCGGGCCACGATAGCCGAGCACGGTGGGGACTTCGGGGTCGCCTTTGAGCACGAGCACATGTCCCGCGCGAATGAGGTACATGGCGTCGCCGCGTTCACCTTCCCAAAAGAGCACCTCTCCGCGCTCGTAACGCTGCTCGACCAATATGCGGCTGAGCAGTTGTCGGTCAACAGTGAGCAACAGCCTCATAAGCGACGGTTGCGCGTGGTGGAGACGGCTATGGGGTTTGATCGGAGCTTGTGCCACGATACGATCCAGGGTTTCGGGTGGCAATTGGCGGGGTCTCATGGGCGTTTTCCTCCGTTGGGCGGCGCTTAGGGTGTTGGCTTCTGCGGATTGTGTCGGCGCTGTAATGGAGTAGGGGGCGTGGAGAGTGAATTATTTAGGCATGGGTAGCTTATGAGAATATACCTTCTCATCGGCTATTTTCGCGGCGGCGCTCAAACGCTCTGGGAGGCGGGTATCTTCCCGCCTCCCAGATTTTGCGCCTATTTTTCCAGCAGCGCAGCAAGTTGCGCTTCCGACTGCTGCGCGACTTGCGCGTGCAAGCTGTGGCCGTGCGCGTCCATCGTCACTACGGCGGGGAAATCTTCCACACGGATCACCCAAAAGGCTTCCGGTACGCCGAACTCCAATTTGTGTACGGTCAAAACCTCTTTGACGCTCTGCGCGATCAACGAAGCTGCACCGCCGATAGCGTGCAGATAGACCGCGCCCAGGCGTTGGCAGGCGGCGAGCGTTTTATCGCCCATGCCCCCCTTGCCGATCACGGCGCGGATGCGGAAATGTTCCATCACGTCGGCTTCGTAGGGTTCTTCGCGGATGCTGGTAGTGGGGCCGGCGGCCACGAAGCGCCATACGCCATCTTGTTTTTGCACCACCGGCCCGCAATGGTAAAGCACTCCGTCGGCCAAGATGTCCTTCAGCGCCTGGTAAATTTCGCGCTCGCTGGCGGGGGGCTGGCCGCCCGTTTGGACAAAGTTTTCGATCATGTACTTGTGCGCGGCATCGCGTCCGGTGGCGATCACCCCGCTGAGGCTGACGGGTTCGCCGAGTTGAAGCGTGCGGATCGTGTCTTCGCTGATCGGAACGGTGAGCTTACGCATAGCTAATCTCCTCTCCGACAACGCGCATACTGGCGCGACGGTTGGCCCAGCACATGTACGCAATCGAGACGAAATAGGAAGCGGGCACGCGGTGCAGCGCGCCGATCTTCACGCCGAGCAGTGTGGTTTTGCCGCCAAAACCCATCGGGCCGATGCCTAATTGGTTACCTTCTTCCAACAATTCCTCTTCCAATTCTCCCAACGCCGGATCGGGGTTTTCGTCGTCCAGCGGGCGCAGCAATTGCTGCTTGCTCTTGATGTACGACGAGCCGCGATCGCCTCCGACGGCGATGCCCAGTACCCCCGGGGCACAGCCGCGCCCTTGCGCCTTGTGCACCGCGTCCAAAACCACTTTGCGCACACCTTCCAAGTCGCGTCCGGCGTGCAGGCGTGTGTCCGGCAATTTGTATTGTGTGCTGACGTTTTCACAACCGCCGCCCTTCAGCAACAAATCCACGTGGATTTCGTCCTCGTCCCATTCGTGGAAGTGCATGGTAGGGAAGTCCTCGCCGGTGTTGTTGCCGCTGTTCTGACCGGTCAGGGGATTGACGGCGTTGGGGCGCAAATAAGCGCGTTCGGTGGCGATAGTGCAAGCCTTGCGGATTTGGTCGGCCAATGCGCGTGTGGAAACGCCGAGCGGGTGATGGATTTCAAAGATGGGGGTGCCGGTGTCTTGGCAAATGGGAGTGGACTTTTGGTGTGCAAGTTCGACGTTTTTCAGGATGGTTTCCAGTGCATTTTCGGCGGCAGAGCCGGGTTCTTCTTTGGCTTTGGCTTCGCGGAGGGCTTTTTGCATGTCGGCGGGGAGTTGGGTGGAAGCTCTGCGGATGAGTTCTACAAAAGCATCGGTTAAGTCTTGCATAGTTGTTTTTTCCTTCTGCGAATGGGAGTGCTCAAAAGATTATTGACTACGCGAAATCTATCCACTTTCCGGCGCAAGCAACACACATTGCGCCACGTGCACACCGATCACCTGATCTTTGCCATTGACGCGCAACGTCAGCGGGCCTTCGAAGGGGTCGGCTTTCAACACTTGCACTTCTGCGCCCACCGTCAGCCCCTTGTCCGCCAAATAGCGCAGCATATCCGGCGATTGGTCGCTGAGCCGCGCCACGTGTCCCAAGCGCTCGGGCGGCCATTGGGCCAGGGGGGTTAAGTGGCGGGGGTGAATGTCACCGTGCGGGTCGGGGATGGGGTCACCGTGTGGATCGAAACGTGGATGTCCCAAAAATTCAGCGATGCGCCGGATCAAGCGTTCAGAAACGGCGTGCTCCAAGCGTTCGGCTTCTTCGTGCACCTCGTCCCAACCGTAACCCAGCGTGCGCACCAAGAACAGCTCCAACAGCCGGTGGTTGCGGATAGTTTCCAGCGCCACACGCTGCCCGCCGGGGGTCAGCCGCACGCCGCGATAGGGTTCATGCTCGATCAAGTTGGCGCGCGAAAGTTTCTTTGCCATTTCGGAAGCAGACGAGGGACTGATCTTGAGCGCGTCAGCAAGAGCAGAAGTCGGCACGCGCTCTTGGCGCCGTTGGAGCTTGTAGACGGCCTTCAAGAAATCCTCGATGGCTTCGCTGTATTCGCGGGTCGTTGACGGGTCATCGTTCACGGCAAACATCCTCGGCCAGCCCTTGTTTTCATTGTACCCCAGATCGCACAGCAGGCGCGCGCGAGTGCGCGCGCCTGGTCACGGTCGCGCTGCCTCGCCGCTATGCGGTGGTCTGCGCGAGTTCCTCAGCCTGGCGCACAAGCGCGTCAACCTCACCCAGGCCCTCTTGCCAAAACGCCAAATCGGTCAAGTCCACGCCCATCGGCGCCAGCACGTTTTGCGGCCAGTCCGAACCACCGGCGCGCAGCACATCCAAGTAGCGTTCGGCGAAGCCTTCGCCTTCCTTGCGGTAGCGCGCAAAAAGCGCCAGCACCAGCAATTCCCCAAAGGCATAAGCGTAGACGTAGCCGGGAGTGTGCAGGAAATGCGGAATATAGCTCCACCAGACCCGGTAATTGTCGGTCAGTTCCACACTGCCCTGGAACATAGTTTCTTGGGTCTGCATCCAAATCTCGCCGAATCGCTCGGGGGGCAGTTCCCCTTCTTGGCGACGGGCGGTGTGCATGGCGTGTTCAAAGCGGTTCATGGAAATTTG
>CAZZNC010000350.1:0-3567 GCA_964655405.1 uncultured Anaerolineaceae bacterium
CGATGCGGGGTAGAGCAGTGGCAGCTCGTCGGGCTCATAACCCGGAGGTCGCAGGTTCGAATCCTGCCCCCGCTATAATCCACAAACAAATGGGATGCCAAAGTGCATCCCGTTTCTTTTTTCCACACGAACGCAGAAAATTCAGCGCACCGCCCGTTGCAGTTGCAACGCCTGATACAAAGCGCGCAAATTAGCCTGGTGTAAATCCTGTACCAGTCCATTCAGCGGAATACGACTCTTGCCACATAGCTCAATCGAAACTTTGCCCAACGCTTCGATGGGTTCCCCCGCTTCCAACGCCGCTTCAACATGCTGGCGAACCGCTGCCAGGTAGTCCAAATTGCCCTGGATGATCTCTTCAGCTTCGCCACGCAACACCACTTCGCCGTGCCCCTGTACGATGTTCTCGAATCCACCTTTGCGCAGCGCGTGTAGACTAGAGACAAAATCGTCGTAACTGCCGTCCACGAAGTACGGCACAGGCATCATGGTATCGCCAGCAAAAAGCACGCGGTCTTCACGTATCAACGCCACAATAGAGTCAGGGCTGTGGCCCGGAGAGTGACGTAATTCAACCGTTTTGTTACCTAAATGCACGGTCATTATGCCTTGTTCAAAGGTCAAATGGGGGAGTACAATCTCGACATCGCGCAGTTCAGGGGAATTTTGCTGGGTGACGCGCAACCCTTCACGTCCGCGCGTATTCAGTAGATCGTAGCAACGCGCATGAGCGACAACCTGAGCTTCTGGGAAAAAACACGCGCCGTAAGTATGGTCGGCGTGGTAATGCGTGAGGATGATATAACGCACAGGGCAATTATGCCGCTTTTCCAAAAAATTTTTGATCGCGCGTGCTTCTTCTGGAAAAACCAGTGTGTCGATCAAAATCGCGCCATCCATCGTCACGACGGCACCGGCGGTCACCTGTGCATACAGTTCGCTAGTGAAAACGTAAATGTCATCGGCGACCCGTTCTCGCTGCATATTTTGTCCGCGTATTCCATATTTCGGCGTAGCTAGACGAGTAAGCGCACTCAGTATAACGGGTCGCCCGAGCGGGATCAAGCCTCGACACGCTGTCGAGGGGCATTGCAGGGGGCCGACAAGGGAAAAACACAACAGGATTAGCACGTGTTATCGGGCTTCACGGCAAGAAGCGGTAGAATAGAAAGCGGCGTTCGGCAAGCGGGTTCAGCATATATAGGGACGCCAGTCCCACAGTATTGGCACTTTTGCTTTATAATGTTTCTAGCTCAATAACAAAATAAGGCAATGTGTCAGACATAATGGGCTGACCGAACAACCGAGGGAATCATCATTGGTACAACCAGCGTGGAGGCATACGTGAGCATCCCTCTTCATGTGCTACTCACCGAGCACAATCCTCAGGATACCGCACGTGTCTTGAGCGCGTTGCACCATGCGGGATTTGATGTACAGGAACAAGTGGTCACCGACGAACACACGTTTCATGCGCATCTTTCCCCGCGCCTAGACCTCATCCTACTTGACCACCATGCCTCGGACCCAGCCGGATTGGACGCGCTGGACTGGGTGCAAACGCACGTCCCCGCCGTGCCCGTCATTGTCCTGGCGCACACGTTGGACGCCGAAACAGCTTTGCGCTACAGCCAACAAGGCGCAGCCGATTACGTCGTGAAAAGCGAACTGGAACGCCTGGGCGCAGCGGTCATGCGTGCGCTTTACACGCGCCAACTGTACGAAGAACTCAGGGCGGCGCGTAGCTATTTGAACGCGGCGGGGGTTGTCATTTTGGCGCTCAACGCGGATTTTACGGTGAAATGGCTCAATCGTGCGGGCCATGAGTTGCTGGGCTGCTCACCTGAAGAGATCGTAGGGCAAAATTGGCTGGAACACTGCGTGCCCTCCGCGGCACGCAGCAACACAGCGCGCCTTTTGAAAAAAGTATTGGATGGGAAAGACCATCCGGCCACTTCCTTTGAAACCGAAATGCGCACATGCACCGACGAAGTGCGCACGCTGAACTGGCATGTAACGCCGCTCATCGAAGACGACGAAGCAACACGCGGATTGTTGTGCTGCGGCGAGGACATCTCCGAACGTAAAAGGCTAGATAGTGCCGCCGAACAGCAGCGCCAATTTGCCAACGCAATCGGCGACATCGTGGCCGTACTGAACAGCTCGTTGGAATTCAGCCAAGTGGTGAAAAGCATTCTCGCGCACATCGGGCGCGTTGTGCCACATGACGCAGCCAATATTATGCTGATCGAAAACGGCGAGCTTTACGTAGCAGGACATCGTGGCTACGAGGGACGCGGCCTGAAAACGTGGATCGAAAGCCTGCATTGGCCGGTTCGAGATGTGCCGAACCTGGTGGAAGTGGCACAATCGAAACAGCCGCTAGCCATTTCCGACGTGAGCGCCTATGTTGGATGGAAACAAGTGCCGGAGTCAGCTTGGGTGCGTTCGTTTGCTTGCGCGCCCATCTTGCTCGACGGAGAGGTGGCAGGCTTTTTGAACTTGGACAGCGCCACCCCCGGGTTTTACACGCAGAGCCACGCCGAACGCCTACAAGCCTTCGCCGGACATGCCTCCATCGCGCTCAAAAACGCGCGTCTCTATGCCACCGTCCAGCGCTACGCTCAAGAGCTTGAGCACCGTGTCGCAGAACGCACCTCCGCCTTACGTGAAAGCGAAGCGCGTTACCGCGCCATCGTGGAAGACCAAACCGAGCTGATTTGCCGCTTTTTGCCGGACGGCGCTTTGACTTTTGCCAACAACGCCTATTGTCGCTTCTTCCAACTTGAACGCGACGCCTTGTCCGGACATAACTTCAAGGACGCCATCCCACCGGCAGATTGCGCTGTGATCGACGCCAAACTCGATACCCTTTCAACGCAACATCCGGTGACCACCGTCGAATGCCGTGTCATCACGCCGCAAGAGGAAATGCGCTGGATGCTCTGGACGCTGCGCAAAATCTATAACACCGAAGGCCACTTCGTGGAGTTCCAGGGCGTGGGCCAAGACATCACCGACCGCTACGAGGCCGAAGAGGTACTGCGCAAAGCGTTGGCAAAAGAGATTCAGTTTAGCGAACTCAAGACGCGCTTCGTCTCTATGGTCTCTCATGAGTTTCGCAACCCGCTGGCCGTGATCTTGACCTATACCGACCTGCTCTCCAACTACTACCGGCGCCTTTCGCCCAGTCAGCGCGAAAAATATTTCAACCACATCCGCGCGCATGTCAAAAACATGTCCGAAATGCTGGAAGACTTGCTGCAAATCAGCCGCGCAGAAGCCCACCGCCTGGACGTTCACGCCGCAGAGGTGGATTTAGCCGCGCTGTGTCAACGCATCATGGAAGAAGTGCGCACAACCAGCGGCGGCGCACTCCGTCGCTTCATCTTCACAACGGACGGAGATTGCCACGTGGTCACCGATCCCAAGCTTTGGCGCACCATCATCACCAATTTGCTTTCCAACGCGGCCAAATACTCGCCGCCGACCGGTTCTATCGAGGTGCACGTCGCGTGCGCGGAGGAAGAAATCACGCTGTCGGTGAGAGACAACGGCATCGGTATT
>CAZZNC010000351.1:0-3541 GCA_964655405.1 uncultured Anaerolineaceae bacterium
GTTTCGGTGGCAGCCCTATTTGCGCTGGAAAGTTCAACATTGTGATGTGTTCTTAGCGGTGGTGACTGCTGATTGGATCGCGTCGGAATGGTGCCGCAAGGAGTTGGATTGGGCGAAAGGCACAAGAGGCCGGATTATACCAATATGGTTCGTGCAGTTCACCACTTTGCCCGACGATTTGGCAAACCTAGCGGATTGGCAGGGCGTGCCTTGTTTTGAAAATGAGCCGTTCCCCCAGTGTATTGAAGCGTTGGTGGAGAAACTCGCCCTTCAAGGTGTGCCAGACGAGCGCGCGCAGGAGGAAAAAACGGTGGATGGGGGGATTACGGGATTTGTTGCTTTGGTTGTCATAGCATTTTTTGCTTTGGTCTTGGTGGCTATTTTGGCTTTGGTGTTTACAACGATGCCGTAACCGTGTTGTCATTATAAAAGGGCGCGCGTTGGACTTTAACAAGAAGGAGGGAAGTGCTCGGTGTTTGCGCAGAAGGAGAGGGGGCAGGGTATTGTTGCTTTGGTTGTGGTGGCCTTTTTTGCTTTGGTGCTGGTAGTGATATACGTGATATACGTTACGTATTCTGATCCACCATTGCCAACGTCTATCCCACAACCTTCTGCAATGCTCACTTCGCTTCCCAACACTGAACCACCGACGAACACTCCTGACGCACCTCCTCCTGTAACATGGGAGGCTACCAAGGGGGCTATTCTCTCTGCGACCGTGCCAACGTTAACCGGAACGCCTGTGCCGCCTAGCGTTACCCCGTCGCCTACAAAGGCGGATACTGCTACCAGCACCAATACTCCGAGCATCACTCCGAGCGCGACATCTACACCAAGCGTGACACCTTTCCCTTCTCCATCGCGGACTCGCACGCCAATTCCTAGCATGTACCTTCCGACGCCGACGAGGCAAAACATGGTGGGTTGTGTGAAGGTGGCGGAAGGTATGGGGATACGCACCGAGCCATTATTAACCCTCACGCCTTTTGCAAAACTAAACCCCGGGGATTGTGTGGCTGTTTCATGGGAGATGACAAATCACTCTGGCAACCGCTGGGTGTATTTCCCTGATATATCTCCGGATGAGTGGTATTTGGGAGGCTGGGGATATTTTACGTCTGAAGCCATCGCCGTCACGCCGGATGTTGAATTGCCGAAAATCATCCACGATGAAGCGGTTGTACCTGCTCAGATTCTGTGTTGGGTGATAGGCCAGGGGAACTACGTAGGTTTTAGAATAGCTCCCCATCCTTCCACAATTCGTTATCGTGTGTTGAGGCCCCCTTATGAAGCCATTCCCGTTGTACGTGTGGAACGCGGCGTCGACGGGAATACGTGGTATTTTGGGGTGATAGAAGATAACGACTGGCTTTTCGGCTGGATACCTGCCGACCAGGTGGCTCCGTTGGGCAATGCGTGCCCTTCACCTTAGCCCAAGCGTTTCCACGTGCCGCTGCTCAGCCACCAATAGATCGTTTGCTGCTGCAACAGCTGGCCGTCCTCGTCGTAGTACGCGGCGCTGACGGTGGCGAACGTGTGCCCCTGCTCGTGCGTGATCAACGCGCTCTGCACGCTGGGGGGCGGTTGCAGCGCGTAACGCCGATCTTCCAGGCGGATAGCGGCTTGGCTGGCCGCGTAGTTGTCCGTTGGATCGTAAAGCGCCAGGAACGCGCTTGCTTCGCCTTCCACCAGCAAGCGCGGTTCGAGCGCCAGACGCCATTGGAAGAAGTCTGCCCAGGCCAGGCTGTTGAGCTGATCTTGGCTCATTTGCTCCATTGGCACGCCGGTGACGGTGCTCAGCGCGCTGTCGAGCGTTGCTTCGGGCGTGAGCGCACTCAGCAGCGTGAGCGGCGCGCCCGGGCCAAAGCTGGCGCTCAGCGACGCGAAGAAAGGCGAGCTTTCCCCGTTGCCGAGCATGTGCGCAGCTGCCCAGCGCCCCAGCTCTGCGCGCAACCAGGCCGCATCCGTGTAATCTGGTGCGGGAGCGTCGCCCGCCGCATAGCGCACCAGGCGCGTTGCCAGCGCTTCGACCACCGTCTGCGCAAAGTCCGGCGGCAGCGGGGCGTCGGCGCGCGTGCGTTCCACCAATGGCGAACTGATGCGCAATGTCCAGCCGTCCCATACGACGCTGGGCGGACGTTGCGGCACGATCTCGATCTGCGGCAAAGGCGGCGGCGTGCAGCTCAGCGTCACGCAAAGCCCCGCCCACCAGTCTGGCAACACTTCGGCCAGGGCCTGGGCGTAGGATGTATCCAGTTCGCGGTAGCGGATGTGGCCCCCGTTGGGCAACTCCAACGTGCGCTCTGCGCCCCAAAACGTGAGGTCGTCCGGCACGTGTCGCCAACCGCCGCCCCCGTCTCCGCTGTCCGTGTAGTACCAGTAGAACCACACTTGGCGGTAGGGCACGCCGTCGAGCGTTTCTTCGATTATCACGCGCCCGCGTCGCCCGTCTATGGTTGTGTCCACCACGTCTCCGGTCAACTGTACCCGTCCGGCTTGCTTGAGCTGCTGATAGTCTTCAAAGCGGCGACTTTGCGCCAACATGAAGGCGTCCGAGGCGCTGCGTTGGATCGTCATATAATTGGCGTAATCCCCCACACGCAGCGCGGCGATCTCAGCTTGCACGGTGTGTACCAAGTCCTGACGCAGCCGGTTGTCTACGCTGCGCAAGCGCCAGATCGCCAACCCGACGATCAGCGTGAGCACGCTCACCATCGCGATCACCAACAGCACAAAACGCCGCTGCGCGCGGCGGCGGTGTTGCCGCACAAGTGGGTCTTCGGTGGCGCGTGTGCGTGTGCGTTCGGACTCGATCTGCCAGTCGAGTTTGATGCCCATAGCCGCTCCCCGTGTTGGTTGTGTGTGATGCGGCGCGCTGCCGTGCTCGCGCGCATGTGGATTCTAGCCCCAATCCTGACGCAAGCCCACATCCGCCGCGCGGATAGGCCGACGCTCACCCGACGGCAAGCGCACGATTAGCGCTCCGTCATTGCTCACGGCTTCTGCCAGGCCCTCGAACGGGGACGATCCATCGCGTGGATACACGGTCACGCGCTGCCCCAACGTGCTCAGTTTCGCGCGCCATGCCGTGATTAGCGTTTCTGTGCCCGCTTGGGTGCTCCAAGCGTCCACGCGGGCCAGCACGTCACGCAACAACGCCAGCCGATCTACCGTGCAGCCGCACGCTGTTTCCACGCTGATCGCGTCTTGCGGGCCACCGAAGTTTGCGCGCACGTTGATTCCGATGCCCAGGATCACCGCGGCGAGCGTGTCTCCCAACCACAGCCCTTCGGCCAGCACGCCGCAGACCTTGCGTCCGGCTATCAGCACGTCGTTGGGCCACTTGAGCGCCAAGTCTGCGCCGACCGTTGGCGCGAGTGCGTCATGCACGGCCAGCCCGCCGACGATCATGGAGTGCGGCAATTGTTCCGGCGTGCGCGGACGTAAGATCACGCTGAGAAGCAGGCTGCTTCCGGCGGCGGCCATCCATTGCCGCCCTTGCCGTCCGCGCCCCGCTGACTGTTGTTCGGCGATCACGACC
>CAZZNC010000352.1:0-3540 GCA_964655405.1 uncultured Anaerolineaceae bacterium
ACGTCCACGCGCGCGCCGGCTTCTTGTTCAACCACGTGCCGATGCGAAAGCTTGCCATATTCCGGCCAGCTTTGCACATCGAAATAGACATTGCCTTGCTCGGTGGCGTAAGCGTGCCCCTTTTCGATCAACGCCTGGATCATTTCGATCTGGTCGGGCACATGGCAACTGGCACGCGGGCTGATGTCCGGACGCCCTACGCCCAGCGCGTCCATGTCTTCAAAGTAGCTGCGCGCGTAAATTTCCACGACCTGCGCGGGCAGGGCTTCAGCTTGGCGAGCCTTTTTCAAGATGCGGTCTTCGCCGCTATCCAACAGATGTCCCACGTCGGTCAGGTTTTGCA
This sequence comes from uncultured Anaerolineaceae bacterium, assembly GCA_964655405.1. Classification (GTDB taxonomy): domain Bacteria; phylum Chloroflexota; class Anaerolineae; order Aggregatilineales; family Aggregatilineaceae; genus JALSSH01. The sequence continues at coordinate 344 of CAZZNC010000352.1, forward strand.
CGTAGAGCACATCGTAACCCTGAAAACGCAAATAGCGCACCACCACGTCGAACGAAACATAGGTTTTGGCGTGTCCCATGTGCGCATGGTCATAAACCGTCGGGCCACAAACGTACATATTGATCTTGCCTTCGTGCAGCGGCTCGAACGGTCGTTTTTCGCGGTAGAGATAATTGTAGATTTGCAGCGCCATAGTTCCGTTGTCCTTAGCAAAGAAATTAGCGACACTTGCGGATGATGTTGCGGACTGCTGCCATTGTAACGCAAACCCACAGGGGCGTTAAATGGCGCGTATCGGTACGCGGCTTGGACAAAACGAAGGCGCGCGCTCGAATTCATCGCCGAGGCGCGCGTCTGAAGTGAGTTTGCCGACGCTCTAGCCGGTGTTGATGTGCAAAATTTCCGATGTGTAACTGACAATCTCCACGTCGGGACGGTTGCGCTCGACCCAGCCTAACATATGCTCCAAAACCGCTTCGGCGTGGGGGGCGCTGGTGCTGACGACGGCCACGCCGAGCGTTGCCGATTGCCACACATCTTGCAAATCCACTTCGGCCACCGCGCTGCCGAACTGTTTGTGCAAGCGCGCGATCAACGACTTGAGAATGCCGCGTTTCTCTTTTAAGGAAGCCACGCCCGGCAGATATAGCTCAACCGATGCCGCCAAAATAACCATTGCCCTTGTGCACGCAAAACGCGCGCCTCCGCTAGAGATACGTTTCCTTACCGGAACGACGCAACTGGTCCACGATCTGGCGCACTTCTTGCGAGCGTTTCCGTTGGCAAACGAGAAGCACGTCGTCGGTATCCACGATCACCAGATCGCGCAGTCCAATCGTTGCAACTATGCGGTCGCTGACGATCAAGGTATCGCGCGTGTCTAAGTGGACGTGATTTGTTTCATCCCCACGTGTGACATTGCCGGCCTCGTCACTTTCCAACACGTCGAAAAGCGAGGCCCAACTGCCCACATCGCTCCAGCCCATTTCCACCGGAATAACCGCCATGCGTTGCGCGTTTTCCATCACTGCATAGTCTATCGAAAGACGGGGCATTTGCGGCCACAAGGTGCTCAGCACGTCCGTGTAGTTCGCTTGCCCCACCGCCGCCTGGATGCGCATCAACAACGTATGCATGGTGGGTTGTTGGCGGGCGTATTCTTCCATCAATTGCCCCACATGGAAAATGAACATGCCGCTATTCCAGCTATAAAGGCCAGAAAGCAAAAATTGCGCGGCGGTTTCCAAATCGGGCTTTTCGGTGAAGGCTTCCGCGTGGTAAATCTGGAAACCGTCCACGTGCGTCAACGACTTGCCGCGCCGGATGTAGCCGTAGCCCGTGGCGGGGAAGTTGGGGGCGATGCCCAGCGTGACGATGTAGTCCTCACGCGCCACCTGCACACTGACGCGCAGCACGCGCCGGAACTTTTCCACGTTGGCGATGTGGTGGTCGGCAGTCAACACGGCCATCACGGCATCCGGTGTGCGTTGCTGAACATGCACAGCGGCTAAGCCAACGGCGGGGCCGGTGTTTTGGCCGAACGGCTCGACGATAAAGTTTTCGGCGGGGAGCTGGGGAGCGTCGGCCTGCAATTGTGCCACTTGATCCTGCCCTGTCACTACCAGGATACGCTCCGACGGCAACAGCGGCGCCAGACGGTCCAGCGCCAACTGAAACATAGTACGGTCCCCGACCAGGGGGAGCATTTGCTTGGGGCGACTTTTGCGGCTAAGCGGCCACAGACGGGTTCCGCCACCGCCCGCCATGATCAAGGCGTAAAAATTGTCCATGCGTTTCTAGGCTCTAAGGGTCTGCAATGCGTCCGAGTACAGTGCGAGCAGGGCATGTCCAGCCCGTGCGCATCAGCCCAGGCGGTAACGGTCACCACCGCCCCCGTGCGCCAACGTATAATACATGCCTTCGTGACGCTGCACCAGCCCTTTTAGCTCCATCATCGCCAAGGTGCTGCTCACTTGCGCAAAGGACAAATCGGATTGTCGGTAAAGTTCGTCAATGTGGATCGGTTCGTCGCCCAACAAAGCGACAAGCTGTGCTTCTATGGGGTCGTCGGGGATGAGTGCTTGAACCTGCGTGCGCGTTTCCACCGCCGTATAGTCCAATTGCAGTGCGTCGAGAATGTCTTGGGTGTTGAGTATGAGCGTGGCGCCGCTTTGGAGCAAGAGATTTGTTCCCATGCTAGAAGCAGAGGTAACGTTGCCAGGAACGGCGAAAACTTCGCGCCCCTGGTCGGCAGCTACGTTCGCGGTAAGCAGCGCACCGCTACGTTTGGGGGCTTCTATCACGGCCACGCCCAACGACATTCCACTGATAATGCGGTTGCGCACGGGGAAGTTTTTGGCTTCTGGAGGCGTTCCCGGGGGAAATTCGGTCACGAGCGCGCCGTGTTGCGTGATAGCGGCGGCCAATTTGCGATGTTCGGGGGGATAGACGCGGTCGATACCGCACCCCAACACGGCTACCGTGCGTCCACCGGCCTCCAACGCAGCACGGTGGGCGGTGGCGTCGATGCCCAGCGCCAATCCACTGACGATGGTCACGCCCGCCCCGACCAGTGGCTCAACGAGGCGGCGGGTCATTTCGCGTCCGTAGACGGTGGCTCGCCGTGTACCTACAAACGCCACCGCCCAGCGGTCGCGGGCTTGCAGCGTCCCTTTGACGTAAAGCACCGGCGGAGCGTCGGGGAGCTCTTTCAGCAACGAGGGATAGTCGGCATCTTGGAGTGTGAGCGCGCTTGCGCCCAGTGCGTCGAGTTGCGTTTCCAGCGCATCCAAGTCTTGTGTTTGGCGTGCACGGAGCACGTTGGCAATCGCGCGTCGATCCAAACCGACTGTGCGCAGTTCCTCCGGCGAAGCGTGCCATGCACGTTCCAAGTCGCCAAAGTGTTGTAACAAAGCCCGCACGCGCACCGGCCCCACGCCGCTAACTGCGCTGAAGCCCAACCAATATTTGCGCGCGCTCATTGAGGCAGCTCAGCGGCGCTTAGTGCAAAGTGCGCAAAACAGCCAGTACGCGCCCCTGGATATGCACATGCTCGGCAGGGACGTAAATTGGCTGCATGGTGGGGTTGGCCGGTTGCAAGCGCACTTGTTCCCCTTCGTGGTAGTAATTTTTGAGCGTCGTTTCGCCGCGTTCATCCAGCCACACCGCGACCATGTCGCCATTTTGGGCCACTGCTT
>CAZZNC010000353.1:0-3539 GCA_964655405.1 uncultured Anaerolineaceae bacterium
GCCAGGCGGTCGGGGTGCGCGCGCACGTATTGCTCGATGGCCTCCGAGCCGCTCTCTTCTTCGCCTTCCAACAACACTTTGACGTTGACCCGCAGCGTGCCGCTCGCCAACAAACTCTCCAGCGCCTTGACCTGCGCGAAGGCTTGCCCCTTGTCGTCGGTGGCGCCGCGTGCATAAATGTTGCCGTCCGCGATGGTCGGCTCGAAGGGGTCTTTGGTTTTCGTCCACACGCCGCCGTCGGGGTCGGCGGGCTGCACATCGTAATGCCCGTAAACCAGCACAGTCGGCGCATCGGCTCCCGCTTCCAGCCACTCCGCGTAAACCATGGGGTGATGCTCCGGCGTTTCGATCAACTCCACGTTGTGCAAGCCGATCTGTTGCAAATGTTCACGCAGCCACTCCGCCGCGCGGCGCACATCCGCCGCGTGTTCGGACGAGGTGCTGACGCTGGGAATGCGCAAAAGCGCCTTGAGCTGTTCCAGGAAATCCGCCTCATGAGCGGTCGCATACTCGTAAGCGTTCATCGTTCCTCCATAAGTTTTTTTTGCGTTCAGAATATCGCGCCGCGCGTTTACCCGCCCAGTCGCGCCCAGTCGCCAGAGTCGAGCACGCGCCCATCCCCTTCGCGGCGGGTCAACCCCAGCGCGTCCAGCCGCTCCAAAAAGTCCAGCGCGTAGCGGCGCGTGGTGTGGAAGTGGTCGCGGAAGTCCGCCACGGTCAACGTACCGCCGCCCTCCAACGCGCGCCGCACGTAGTCCACCCACTCGGCGAGCACCTGCGGGCGCAGCAACACATTGTCGCTGATGCGCACCAACTCGCCGCGCTCGATCAAGCTCACCAGCACGTCATCGCCGACCAGCTCGCGCACCTGCGCAACGGTCGGCGGCGTATCCGGCGCGCGGTCGAAAGCATCCAACAGCGCCGTGAGCGCCTCGCGTTGCGCCGCCGTGTAGCGCACCTCGTGCTCAGGCAGGCACAACGCGCCGTTTTCCGCGCGCACGAGCACGCCCGCCCCCAGCAGCGCCGCGAGCGCCACCTCGAAGGCGTCCGGCGCCAGCCGCAACGCCGAGCGCAGCGCGTCCGGCGGCATCCCGAGCCGCAGCGGGGCTTCCGCGTGGAAGCGTTCCAATGCCCGCTGCGCCCGCTCGGCCAGCCGCGCCCAGGCATCCGCGTGCATCAGCCAATCGCCGCCGAGCGCGACCAAATGCCCCTCGTCCAGCGCGCGCCGCAACTGCGCTTCCGGCCAGCCGAGCGCCTCCGCGCGGAGCGGGACGCGCTGCTCGGCCAGTTCCAGCAGCGCCACCGCCAACGGATCGCCGCCCATCAGCGTTTCAAAGCGCGCGAGCACCTCGGGACGGAAGCGCTTCCAGCGGCGCCCGGGCGCCGTGTCCAAAATCACGCCGCCGCCGACCGTTTCCGCAGGGGACGCGCGCCGAATGATGTAACGGTCGCCGTGTGCAGCCACAATCGGGCGCGCCAAACGGAACTGTACCCACGCTTCTTCGCCAGGCAACACGCGCTCGCGGTCCAGCACGCGCACATGCCCCACCATCTCCGCCGCCCCGACGAAAAACTTCACCTCGGCGTTGTGTTCCAAGGGGTGATGTGCGTCCGGCAAATAGCGCAGCCATGCGTCTACCAACGTCGTCGGATGCCAGGCGTCGGGCAGCCCCAGCACGTCTCCACGCGCGATCCGCTTTTTTTCCACGCCGCGCAAGTTCACCGCCAAACGCCGCCCGGGGTCGGCCAGCGTGATTTCCTCCTCGTGGGACTGCATCCCGCGCACCCGCGCGCGCACGCCCGCCGGTTGGATCTCCACTTCCTGCCCCGTGCGCAAAGCGCCATCAAGCAGCGTGCCGGTCACCACCACGCCGAAGCCGCTCAGCGTGAAAACGCGGTCAATCGGCAAGCGCGGGTTGCCCACGTCGGCGCGCGGCGGCTGATGTGCCAGCACGTCCGCGAGCGTCGCCACGAGTTCGTCCAGTCCCTCGCTGGTGCGCGCCGAAACCGGCACGATGGGCGCGCCTTCCAGCGCCGTGCCCTGCAAAACCTCCATCACGTCGAGCTGCACCAACTCCAGCCAGTCCGCATCTTGCACCAAATCCACTTTGGTCAGCGCCACCACGCCGGTCGGGATGGCGAGCAAGTCCAGGATCGCCAGGTGCTCGCGCGTTTGGGGCATCACGCCCTCGTCGGCAGCCACCACCAACAGCGCCGCGTCAATGCCGCCCACGCCCGCCAGCATGTTTTCGATGAAGTCCCGATGCCCGGGCACGTCTACGATGCCAACGCGCTCACCGTTCGGCAAGTCCAGCCAGGCAAAGCCCAGGTCAATGGTCATTTCGCGGCGGCGCTCTTCTTCCCAGCGGTCGGGGTTGATGCCGGTCAGCGCCAAAGTCAGCGTGGATTTGCCGTGATCCACATGCCCAGCCGTGCCGATAACGCGCATGGTCAAAGCTCTTTCAGTGCAGCGACCACCAACGGGTCTTGGTCAGGGAAAACGGTGCGCGGATCCAGCAACAAGCGCCCTTCGGCCACGCGCGCAATGATCGGCGGGTCGGCGGCGCGCAATTGCGCGGCGGCGGCGTTGGGCTGGGCCACCTGCGGGGCAAAAGCCCAGCTCGGCAGCGTTTCCCCGGGCAAACTGCCTCCGCCGACCGTGCTGCGCGTGCGCACCACCTCGCCGCGCACCTGCGCCGCCCAGCTTTCCGCCCGCGCGCGTATCTCCGCTTCCGGCATGGCGATCATGCGCCAGACGGGGACTTTTTCCAGCGCCTCGCCCTTGCGGTAATGGTCGAGCGTGGCGTAAAGCGCGGCCAGGGTCATCTTGTCCACGCGGATCGCGCGCGCCAGTGGGTGCTGTTTCAATGGCGCGATCAGCTCCGCCCGCCCGATGATCAAGCCCGCCTGCGGCCCGCCCAACAGCTTGTCCCCGCTGAAAAGCACCACGTCCGCGCCGGCGGCCAAGCTCTCTTGCGGCATCGGTTCTTTGGCAAGGCCGAATGGGGATGTGTCCAGCAGCGCGCCGCTGCCCAGGTCGTCGAGCACGTGCAGCCCGTGCGCGTGCGCCAACGTCACCAGCTCGCCCAGGGGCACGCTTTTGGTGAAGCCGACCACGCGATAATTGGAGGCGTGCGCGCACACAATCACCGCGCTTTGTTCGGTGATCGCCTCGGCGTAGTCGCGTAGGTGCGTGCGGTTGGTCGTGCCCACGCCGACCATGCGCGCGCCGCTTTGCGCCATCACGTCCGGCACGCGGAACGCGCCGCCGATTTCCACCAACTGCCCGCGACTGATGATCGCTTCCCGTCCGCGCGCCAACGCCGTGAGCGCCAGCAGCACGCCGGAAGCGTTGTTGTTGACCACCATGGCCGCCTCCGCGCCGGTGACCTCAGCGAGCAGCCGCTCGATGTGCCGGTCGCGCTTGCCGCGCCCGCCCGCCTCCAGCTCGTATTCCAGCGTGCTATAGCGGCTCATGGCCTGCACGGCGGCAATGGCCTCGTCGGAAAGCGGCGCGCGTCCCACGTTGGTGTGGATGA
>CAZZNC010000354.1:0-3518 GCA_964655405.1 uncultured Anaerolineaceae bacterium
CTGAGCGGGCCACCTGCCGACGCCGCCCCGCCGACCCTGGCGCTGCGTCCCGACGGCGTGCCGGTGCTGAGCTGGACGGGGCTGGTACGCGGAAAAACGCACCGCTACAGTGCGCGCGCCGTGCCGTAAACGCCCGCCAAACGTCGATTTACGCGCTTCCGCTTTGCGCTACAATAGCGACGCTTTGTCGCCATCCTACACACACCAAGTGAGGAAACTATGCTGCACTTGCGCTCACTTTCGCGCTACGCACTGCCGCTTTTGCTCCTGGCCGCGCTGCTGAGCGGTTCGGCGCACTCCATAAACGCCGCGCCCAACGCCCAAGCCGCGCCCCATACGCTGCGCGTGGTCATGCCCGCGCCGGAAAACCTGGATCCGACCCAACTTTCACGCTTTGACCCGTCCACGCGCGACCTGGTGGAAAACCTTTTCGTGGGGCTGACGCGCTTCGACCCGGCCACGCGCCAGGTCGAGCCGCTGCTCGCCACCGACTGGCAGGTCAGCGCGGACGGGCTAACCTGGACGTTCACATTGCGCGAGGACGTGTACTGGGTACGCTACGACGCAGCGGCAGGGGAAACCGTCGCCGTGCGGCCTGTCGTGGCCGGAGATTTCGTCTACGCATTTCAGCGCGCTTGCAACCCCAAACGCCCTTCCCCGCTCAGCAACAACCTCATGCCGATCAAGGGCTGTTACACGGTCGCCAACGCCTTCCCCGAAACGCTGACCGATCTCTACATAGCACAGGAGATCGGCGTGCGCGCGCTGGGGCCGCAAACGCTGGAGATCGAGCTGCTCTATCCGGCCAGCTACTTTCCCGCGCTGCTGAGCACGCCGGAGCTGCGCCCCTTGCCGCGCGAACTTTTCGCGGAGGAAGAGCAGATCGCGCGCGGGTCAGCGCTGTTGAGCAACGGGCCTTTTGTGTTGACGCGCTGGGACGCGGACGGCATGACGTTGGCGCGCAATCCACACTGGCCGGAGGCGTTCGCCGGTAACATCGAGGCGGTCGAGGTGCGCTTTGCGGAAACAGCGGAGGCGCTGGCTCGCGCGGTAGCCGAAGAGCGCGCGGACATGGCGCGCTTGCTGCCCGAACAGGTCGCCGCCGCGCAGCAGTACGCAGCGGAGCGCGTGCACGTGGCCGCCGGAGACACGCTGACCATGCTCGGCATATCGTTCGATCGCACGCCGACCGACCGGGTGCAGGTGCGCCGCGCACTGGCCTGGGCGTTGGGTCGGGACGCGCTGGCGGGGCAATTTTTCGCGGGTTCGGCGTTGCCCGCCACGCGCTTCACAGCAGGGGACGTGCTCACCGCGCCGAACGTCGCCCCGTTGCGCTACGATTCGAGCGCCGCACAAGCGGCCTTTGCCGAGGCGGGCTTTCCCTCGTGCGCAGGCGTGCCGGATCAGTTCGTGATCGCGCTGCCGGAAGACGATCCGCGTTGGGAACAGGTCGGCGCGGCACTGGTGCAACAATGGAGCGCCACGCTGGGCTGCAATCCAGCGCTTTTCGAGGTGACGACCGTTTCGCACCCGCTGCTGATCCAACTCGGCCACGCCAACTACGACACCGAGAGCGTCGTGCGCCCGCATTTGTGGCTCTTCACGTGGACGGGCGACTATCCCGACGCCAACGCCTGGTTGGGCGACGCGCTGCATTGCCGCTATGGGTATATCCGCAACGCGCGCCCCTGCGATGAAAACGACGCGCTGCTAGACCGCGCGGGGCAGGAAATGGACGCGGCGCAGCGGGCGGCGCTTTACGGGCAGGTGGAAGAGGCGTTTTTCGGAGACGCGGGTAGTTTTCCGGTAATTCCGCTTTTCCGCTCGGCGAGCGCGTGGGTGCAGTCACCGAGCTTGGAGGAGGTCAACGCGAGCGCAGCGCGTTATGACTTGTGGACATGGACGGGTGCGGAGTGATTTTCGCGCGTGAGGTCGGGGACGCGGGGCGCGCGCTCAGCGTCACAAGTGGTTGCGTGCTCAGTGCGCGCGCTGCTGGAAGTTCACCCAGTAGGATGTAGTCACCGTCACCATTTCGCCGTCCACTTCGGCGCGGCAGGGCACGGCTTCCACTTGCGGCGGCGCGGAAACCAGCCCCGGGATGGTAACCGTGTACGTCCGTCCGGAGGTCATTTGGAAATCGGCATACTCCAAACCACGCTCCGGCTGCAAACCGGTGAAAAAGCGCTCGGTTTCGCTGCCGCTCCAAAGCACGGTCACCGGCACGCCCGGGATGCCTTGCCCCGCTTCGTCGTAAACGCGCACCTCGATCACGCCGTCCACCTCCGCATCACAAAACGACTGCGTGCGCGTGACGGTGAAGCGCTCGTTAGCAGCTGGCGTAGCCGTGGGGAGCATCGGCGGCGGAGAGATCGCCACGCTGGAGGGCGTGGGCGTTTTTGTCAACGGAGGGAGAAGCGTTGGCGTGGCCGTCGGCGTGGGAATGGGAGTGGAAAAAACGACCGGCGCCGGTGTGGGATAAAGGCCATCGGCGCATCCGCTGGCCCCTTGCGGCTTGTAGAGCTGTTCCAGTGCGCGAATGACGCGGATGTCGCTGTTGGAAACGGTCTTGCCGGTCTTCACGCGGTCACAAGCGACCTCGGCCACCAATTGCCAAACGTTCTGTTCCGGCTTGAGCGCCAGCAGTCGGTTGAAAGCCAGCGTCAAATCCTGGTTACGGGCATAGCTGAGCGCCACCGCCACCACGTAATCTTCGCGGGCAGCCTGGCCCAGTTGCCAAGGCGCGGTGTTCTGCTCGATGATGGGGTCGATTTCCCAGGTGTAAAACAGTCCCGCGCCGATCCCGATCGCCACGCCCAGGATCAGCGCAAACCACGAAAGTCCCCCACCTGCGCGCACGTGTCCTCGTGTGCTCATCGTCGTTACTGTGCCACCATCGGCGTGGGCGAGGGAACGGGTGTCATGCGGTAAATTTCCATGATCGGGGTCAGCCGCCCCACCGCCTCCGAAAGCGCCACCATCACCGGAATGGCGGGCACGTTACTTTGGCTGATGTAGCGTTCGGTCAGGTCTTGGATGTAGTCGAACACGTTGGGCTTACCCAGCGGCTGCAAGCGTTCCAGCGCGGCGTTAATGTCCCCGTCGTACTGGTAGCCCTCGGCCACCATCAGCGTATATTCGTCCTGATAGTACGGCGCGAGCGCAGAAAGCGGGCTGTTGGTGTACTCCACCGGATATTGCTCCCAGCCGAAGAAAACGCCCAACACCACTCCGATCAACACGCCGACCAGCAACGATCCCACATACCGTTTAGTCATTGTCCTTACCCAAGCGCCCGTCTCTTGCTATAATGCATCATGCAGAAATTGTACAAAGAGGGCAGCGAAACGCAAAAGAAAAGCCAGCGGGCGCTTCACCGGCTGGCTTGTGAGTGCCGAAGGTGGGAGTCGAACCCACACGGGAGTTACCCCACGCGAGTTTGAGTCGCGCGCGTCTGCCAATTCCGCCACTTCGGCTCATCTGGGGCAAAGTATAGGCGGTTTTGGGCAATCCGTCAATGC
>CAZZNC010000355.1:0-3517 GCA_964655405.1 uncultured Anaerolineaceae bacterium
AGAGCTTCTCGGCCTCGGTTTCCATCATCTGGCTGACGGGGATGCCCGTCCATTGCGCGACGACTTCGGCGATGTCGTTGGCGTCTACCACCTCGTCGAGCGTATGCTCGCGTTGCCAGCGCTCGCGCTCCGCCTCATATTCCCCTTGCAACTGCAAACGCTGCTGTTTGAGCCGCGCCGCGCGCTCGTACTCGGTGTTGAGGCTGGCTTCTTCTTCCTCGGCGGTCAACCGATCGAGTTCGCGCTTCATGGCCTTTAGATCGTCCGGCATCGAATAGAGCGCCACGCGCAACTTGGAGGCGGCCTCGTCCATCAGATCAATGGCTTTGTCCGGCAATTTGCGCTCGGTGACGTAACGGTGACTGAGCCGTGCAGCAGCGACGAGCGCGTCTTCTGTGTAGGTGATCTTGTGGTGCGCTTCGTAGCGGTCGCGTAGCCCGCGCAACATCTCGATAGTCTGTTCGACGCTCGGCTCTTCCACGAAAACGGGTGCGAAACGTCGGTCGAGCGCTGAGTCCCGCTCGATGTATTGGCGGTATTCGTCCAGCGTGGTCGCGCCGATGCAGTTCAGCTCGCCGCGCGCGAGGGCCGGTTTCATCATATTGCTGGCGTCCAGCGCGCCGCTCGCCGCGCCCGCGCCGACGACCTGGTGCAGCTCGTCAATGAAGAGGATAATTTCCCCCTCGGAGCGTTGGATCTCTTCGATGGCCGCCTTCAAGCGTTCCTCGAACTCGCCGCGAAAGCGGCTGCCCGCGATCATGCCGCCCAGGTCCAGGCTGACCACGCGCTTACCCATCAGAATCTCCGGTACGTCGCCGTCCGCGATCTTTTGTGCCAGGCCCTCCACGATAGCTGTTTTGCCGACGCCCGCTTCGCCGATGAGCACCGGATTGTTTTTGGTGCGGCGGCTCAAGATTTGGATCACGCGCAGGATTTCGTCGTCCCGCCCGATTACCGGATCGAGTTTGCCTTCCGTTGCTAAGCGGGTCAAGTCGCGGCTGTATTTTTCCAATGTGCGGTAGCGGGATTCGGCTTGCGGGTCGGTCACACGCTGCCCGCCGCGAATTTCCTTGATCGCTTCATACACGCGCGCTTTGGTGATGCCCGCGTCCGCCAAGATGCGCGCCACAGCGGTGCTGCGCTCGCTGAGGATGGCGAGGAACAGGTGCTCGGTGCTGATGTATTCGTCTTTGAGCCGGTTGGCTTCTTCGTTGGCGAGGTCTACCACGCGCTTGACGCGCGGCGTGATGAAAACCTGGCCCGCGCCGCCGCCGTAAATGGCCGCTTTGGGGCTGGCGCGCAACACTTCGTCCAGCCGTTTGCGGATGGTGGCCTGGTCCACGCCCATTTTCCCCAACATCTGCGGGATCACGCCGTCCGGCTGTTCCAACAACGCCAGCAGCATATGCTCGGTGTCCACTTGGTTGTGTCCGTAGCGCTGCAAGATTTCGTAGGCACGCACGGCAGCATCTTGTGCACGTTCGGTAAAGCGTTCAAAACGCATCATCGCTGGCTTATTCCCTCATCTGCTCGGTGATTTTTGCTCAACGCGAACGCAGCTTCTGGCGCACCGTGTAATTCGTTGCGCCACCGGCCACGTTCAGCCGAGCATTTCCTACAACGCTCCCCAATTAGAGTGTATACCGAATGCCCGCACGCGACTATCAGAATTGGGTAGGCGTTGCGGGGTCAGCGTTCCTGGGCGCCATCCAAAGGACGCAACGTGCCCTCATCGTCAATTTGTTGGACGCGCAACTCGGCGGCTTCTAGCAGTTCCTCGCAGCGCCGCGCCAGGGTTTGCCCGCGTTCGTAAAGGCTGACGGTTTCTTCCAGCGGCAAATTGCCCGCTTCCAACCGCGTGACGATGTCTTCCAACTGGGCGTAAGCGTCCTCGAAGCTCAAGTTGACAATAGGCGGTTTACTCATCGGTGGGGGTGCTTTCTTCTGTTGCTTGTCCCGAGTAATCATAGGTCAAAAAGTCTTGGCAGCTCCAAGGTTCGTCCGCGTTGAGGTTCATCATGGAGGTAAATTGTGCGGCTTGGGGACTTTGCTGCACGGCCAATATGTCTTGAAATGCGCCAGTGGTGTTCCCTTGCTGCAAACGGGTTTGCGCCCGCAGCATGTACAGCAGCATGAAATCCGACTCCAGCTTGATCCCGCGTGTGCAAGCGGCCTCGGATTGTTCATATTGGCCGAGTGCACAATAGGCCAGGCCCTGGAGCAAGTACAGGTCGGGGAGTTGGTCGGTGACTTGTAGTGCGTTGTTGGCGTTTTCCACTGTCGCGTCGTACTGTCCCAGCAGCAAATTGCCGGCAGCGGCCACGAATTCGCTGACCAGGTAAACAGTGTTTTTGTTTCCCTCGGCGTAAATCGTGCGCAAGCGGCGTTCCAGCACATACGGATCGGGATATTTTTCCAAGGCCATTTGGGAATAGCGTTGCATGGCAGCCATGTCCCCTTCGTGGAGCGCGACAATCGAAGCGACAAAGGAAGGGACATTGACGTTGGGTTCCAGCGCGACCGCGCGCAAGCTATCCACTTTGGCCGCTTCTTGGTCGCCTTGCAGATAGGCGAGCATGGCGCGGAAGGTGAGCGGCGCCCAATCGCCGGGGCGCAGCTCGACCAGACGGTCGAAATAGTGCTCGGCGGCGTCCAAGTCGTCTTTGGTCAGGGCGATGATGGCTTGCAAATAGATCGGTGTTGTCCAGTCTGGCGGCCCCAGGCGCTGGGCGGTGTTGGTGTCGAGTGTGCTGTTACCCAGTTTGCCCTGCCGCATATAAGCCATGGCGCGGAAAGTGTAGGGAATGGGGTTGCCCGGGTCAAGTTCCAGGGCGGTGCTGTATTGCTGGATGGCGTTGGACGTATCTTGGAAGTAGGGCAGTGCGCCCTGGTAAAGGTAAACTGCCGTGTTCCTGCCGACGGCTTGGGGTGCATTGACGTTCATTTCGTCCATGATCGCCAGTACGTCGGTAACTTCATAGCCGTTCCCGTCGGTGGTGAAGAGCACGTTTATCACGTGCAGCACCGGCACGGCCAGCGAAGCGCGGTGCTCGTCTTTCATCTGCACGCGCAAATTGGCGGAACGTTCGAGCACGTCGCGCGGGATCGATTGCTCCGGAACGATGTAGGGTAATGTGCGCGTTGTGCCAACCTGCACGAAGGCGTCCACCATATCTTGCGAATAGTTGCCCCATACCACGACCGAGGCGCTGTTGGCTTCGGCAATTTGGCGTGCTTCTTCTGCCGATGTGATCGGGCGTGGGTAGGAACGCACACGCAGGAACGAAAATGGGATGCCGTGTTCCAGACGTTGCGTCAAGTTTTCCGCGATGACCTGGCTCACGTTGCGCGGTTGTGCTCCTCCGATGGGGGCGAATTGTGCCACCAGCACCATATACTCCCCGGGTTGTACCGGTTCGACGGAAGGCTGCGCTAGACTTTGCACGGGGGAAGGCGCGGCGGAAGATTCCGGACGACGCGACAATGTAAACAGCACGGCCCCTGCCAAGGCCAGAAG
>CAZZNC010000356.1:0-3509 GCA_964655405.1 uncultured Anaerolineaceae bacterium
CCCGACAGTCAGCGGGACAAGATAGGCCAGTGCGCGCCCGTTGATGTGTCCATTGGCCCAATGCAACGTTAGCACGATGAACAGCAGTGACCCCAACACGCCGATCGCTTGCCACAAGCGTTTGGCTTTGGCGTTACCCAGCCAGGCGGATGCGACAATGCCCAGGGACAGCGCCATAGCCCAAAAATAAGCCCAAGAGGGGTTCACCGGCTCGGCGACCAACCCTTGATAGGCCAGGCGATAGAACACCATCAGCGCGATGATCTGCGCGACGCGCCAGGCGCGCACGCGCTTGTTTTCGTCCCATTCCCCAAGCAGTGTCATCAGCAACAGCACGCCCAACAGCCCGGGAAACGTGTATTTCAGCGGCCCGATGGGGTCCATGCGCGCGATGCCGGTGTAAAAGCCGTTGAAGCCTTCCACGGCATAGATGAAGGCGCGATAGATGTAGTCAAAAAGGACAAAAGAGTGCGCAAAACGTTGCAGAGCAATGTTGATGAAGCCGCCGTTGGAGCTGAGCATATAGCGCCACGCCAATAGCAGGGCCGGCCCGCCGGCCAGGATGACCGGCAAGTAGAAGACCATGCGGAAGATGCGGATGCCGGGCAGCTCGTTGTTGAGCAACATTGCCATCATCAGCGCCGCGATAACCTGCATCGGCACGCCCAACAGAGCGTAGTAAAACGAGTTCAGCATGGCTTTGTTGAACTGTCGCCCGACCGCGCCATCGACCATGAGCATTTTGCGGTAGTTGTTCAGCCCAACAAAGTGCATGTCCTTGCCGATGTGGTAGTTGGTGAAGCTGTAGTAAAACGAAGCGGCAGCAGGCCCCACCACGAAAATAATAAACCCGACGATCCAAGGCCCTGCCAGTGTGAAGCCCCAAAAGACTTTACGTTGTTCCGCTGCGCTCAAACCGCGCAGCCGCGCTATATAACGCGCCACATAACCCAGCACAAGGCTGGAGATCGCAATGAAAACGATTGTTGCAAGTGCGTATTCGAGATTTTGGATGCGGTATTGGGAAGCCATAGCGCCTGCCCATCAAATGCCGTATACGTGTGGAAATGAGGCCGGAGGCGTGTGCTCTCCGGCCTCAGCGTGAACCGTCGTAGCTAGATGGCCGTTAGTCCAAGTAGCCGTTTTCCTCGAGGATCGCGTCGTACTCATCCTTGAGCGCTTGCAGCGTGTCGTCCAGGCTCTGCTGGTCGGTCAGATAGAGCATGGCCTGCTCGACGATCAGCGGGCGCAACTCGGCGCTGGCGCGAATATCCGAGAAGCTGCGGCCATATTCGACGGCCAAGTCCAACAGCTTCGACCACACGGCATCGTTGGCGCGGATGTCGTCCCAAGCGTCTTGGCGCGTGGGCGTGAAGCCCGCGACCTTCTTCAGCTCAATGGCGTTGTCTTTGCTGCCGATGAACTTCAAGAAGTCAACAGCCAACTCGGGGTTCGGCGCATAAGCGGGCACAGACAGCCAGTCGATGAAGACTTGAACGATCGGGGAGCCGTTTTCGCCCGCCGGATAGGGGGCCATCACGACGTTGTCCCAAATCGGGTCGTCCGTGGGAGGAACGTTCCACATCGGGAAGATGCCGCTCACGACCAGGTCGGAGGCCAACGGTGAACCCTCGAAGGGGGGCAGACCGGCGGTGTCTTCGGTGGGCATGACAATGCGGCGACGGTCGTACATGTATTGCAGCGCTTCACGGGCTGCGTCGCTATCGAAGGCGCTCGTGCCGTCTTCATTGTAAAGCTCGCCACCGGCGCTCCAGATGTAGCCGATGAACTCTTGCGCGTCGAAAAGACCGCCACCAATGTCCATGAAGCCTTGCTTCACGACGGCGTTGTCTTCCAGCACGGTGTTGGCTTTGACAAACTCCAGCGCGTCCGCGAAGGTCAACGGCGCTTCGAAGTTCTCGGGGTCGGTGGTGAGGTCTTGGCGATAGAAAATCGGGCGCGGGGACATCAGCAAGGGCAAACCGCGCATGTGGCCGCCAAAGGTGACGGTGTCAATGGCGGCGGGCAGATACTGATCCAGTTCGTCCCAGTCGGCCAGATACGGATCGAGGTCGGCGAGCAAATCGCCGTAGGTGGCGGCGTATTCCGAGCCAAGATAGACGATGTCCGGACCTTCGCCGGTGGTGATCCAACCCGCGACGGTGGCGTCGAAGTCGCCCCAACCGCCGGTCAGGATTTCGCACTTGACGCCAGGATGCTCGGCTTCAAAAGCGGGGAAGGCCACATCCTGGAACCAGTTCATCGTGTCTTCGGTCAGACCGGTGATGTAGATTTCCAGCACGGTATCTTCCCGTGCGGCGGCGGGATGTTGCGGCATGGCGGTAAAGACGACCGCCAGAGCCAAAACCAAAGTCAAAAGCAGAGAAAGTGTGCGTTTCATTACGTCGTGCTCCTTACATAAGCTCTAAATCCGTGTGTCGAAAGTCGAACGCTTGCAGGTTTGTGTAGACGATCTGGCGGTGTGCTCCCTCCTTCGCCGGACTAGCTCACTTGATTGGAGTGTGTGCCAAGATAGTTAGTAAGTAACCCTTACTAACTATCCACAGCATAACATATCCTGCGCGGCGTTGTCAACACGCGCAGGATGATTTCTTTTGAGGGAACGGCCAAGCGAAAAAATAGGACGAAGCGGGGTTAGACCTTGCTCATGTCCCAATCTTGGAAGAGCTTCGCCAACAACGCGGCCCGACGGGGTAGGGAACGAATATAGACTTGCTCATGAGTGGCGTGCAGCCCGATGCCGTCCGCGCCTAACCCGTCCAATGTGGGGACGCCCATGGCGGCTGTAAAATTGCCGTCGCTGCCGCCGCCGGAACCAACCTCGCTCAATTCCAGGCCGAGCGTCGCACCGATGGCCTGCACTTGGCGGAAGGCGCGCAGCATTTGCTCGTTTCGTTCCATCGGCCCGCGGTCAATGTGCCCCGTGGTTTCAACCACTGCGCCGGGGAGCACCGGCTGCAAATTTTTGATGATGCCGTCTATGCGCTCGGCTTCGGCAGCCTTCAGAAAACGCACATCCACTTGGAAGTTGGTTTCTGCGGGGATGACGTTGATCGCAATGCCGCCTTCGATCATGGTCACGGAAACCGACGTGCCATTGGGCAGGTCGTTGAGGTTGTGGACGAAAAGCGCTTGGTGCGCGGCTTCGATCACGGCATTGATGCCCTGTTCAGGGGCATTGCCTGCATGGGAGGCCCGCCCCTTTGTATACACGCGATAGCGCGCAAACCCCTTGCGCCAGGTTTTGATCGCTTCGCCTTCTCCGGCGGGTTCAAGCACCAACACCAAACCGGCCTCGCGCGCCGTTTCGTGGATCAGCTCGCGCGTGTAGATGCTGCCGGTTTCCTCGTCGGAGTTAAGGAACAGCCAGATCGGGCGTTCGGGCAGTTCTCCGCGTTTTACCAAGCCGCGAATCGCTTCCAGCGCGATCACGATGCCGCCTTTCATATCCAGCACGCCCGGGCCGTAAAGGATGCCGTCTTCTTCAC
>CAZZNC010000357.1:0-3499 GCA_964655405.1 uncultured Anaerolineaceae bacterium
TCACCGCGTTGAGCATCAATTCGATGCCCATCAAGATTGCAATGGCGTTGCGACGGGAAAGCACGCCGAACATGCCAATCGAAAACAAGCCCGCCGCAACCACCAGGTACATCCACAGTGGAATCATCGTTACGCTCCCTGTTCGGACTTTGGCGGCACGTCTTCGTCGGCCTCCACATTCGGGCTGACAAGCAATGCCGCGCCGATCAAGGCTCCCATCAGCAACACAGATGCCAGCTCAAAGGGTAGCATGTATTGTTGCGGGTCAACCAACGCTTCACCGAGATCGCTTATGCTGCTGGCCGGCACGTCGGCGGGGCTGTCTTGTGTGAAGTTCGCGCCCCATGTGTTGGAAATGCCCAGATCGTCCACCACCGGCGTCAGCACGGAAAACAGCAGCAGGAAGAAGACGACAGCCAGCGCCACATTGACCGCCCATTGTGCATTGTAGATGCGCGGCAGATGGGCGACGCTCGGCGTGAGCATCACGGCCAGGATGATCAACACGGCAATCGCGCCGATATAGACCACCACTTGGAAACCTGCCAGGAAAGGCGCAGCCAGCAACACGAAAAGTCCGGCCACGCCAAAAAGCGCCAACATCAGATACAGCGCCGCGTGGAACAAATTGCGCGTGGTGACGACGAGTAGCGCGCTGCCCAGCGTCAGCACACTCAAGACCAAAAAGACGATTGCTTCAGCCGTAATATCCAACGCAGCCCCTCCTAGTCCCCTGCACCGGCGGTCGCTTCGGCAGGCTCGGCCACGACGACCCGCCGTGCCTCGATCTGCTCGCGGTCACGCCGTGCCCATGTGCGCAGCCACCAGCCCACGCCCACAAACATCACCACGTTTGCCAGGAAAAGCACCAACGTCGGCCCCAGCGCTTCGCCAAAGCTGCTGATTTGGTCGGTATCCGGCATGAGCTTCCACAGGAAGGCTACCACCAGCAAGTTGATCAGGCTGAGCGGCACAAGGAACTTCCAATTGAAGTCCAGCAACTGGTCAATGCGCACGCGCGGCAGCGTCATGCGCACCCAGATCAGCACGAAGTAGACGAAAACGCTCTTGAGCAGCAAGTAGACGAAGCCCAGCGGGATGATGGTTTCGGCCAACGGGCCTTTCCAACCGCCCAAGAAGAGCAGCGCCGCGAGCACGCTCAGCGTGAAGGCGTGCAAAAATTCGCCCACGTAGAACATGCCGAACTTCATGCTCGAATACTCGATGTGAAAGCCAGCCACGATTTCGGATTCGGCTTCCAGCAAGTCGAACGGGCCGCGCCCGTTTTCCGCTTGACCGGAAATGAGGAAGATAAGCACGGTCATCGGCACGGCGAAAAGATAGGCGATATGCTGCGATTCCACGATCTTTTGCACGCTCAACGAACCGGCCAACATCACCGGCACGAGCAACGCGATCACCATCGGCACTTCATAGCTGATGAGTTGCGCCACTGCGCGAAAAGCCGAGATAAGCGCATATTTGTTGTTGCTGCTCCAACCGGCCATGATCACGGCCACCGTGCCCAACGAACCCACCGCGACCAGATAGAGCACGCCGATATCGAGGTCGGCGCCGACCCATTTGGCTGTGAAGGGAATGACCGCCCAGATGAGCATTACGGAAAGCGTGGAAAGGATCGGGGCGATGTTGTACGGCCAACGATCCACGTAGCGATTCATAATGTCCTCTTTGAGGACGATCTTCACAGCGTCGGCGATGGATTGCAGCAATCCGAACGGACCGACCCGGTTGGGACCGACACGGTCTTGGAAACGGGCGGCAACTTTGCGTTCGATCCAGATGCCAAGCAGCGTCCAGAGCAAGCCGAAAGC
Source organism: uncultured Anaerolineaceae bacterium (assembly GCA_964655405.1). Lineage (GTDB taxonomy): Bacteria > Chloroflexota > Anaerolineae > Aggregatilineales > Aggregatilineaceae > JALSSH01. Next base: position 1,836 of record CAZZNC010000357.1, read on the forward strand.
GCCTACGACCGCTACGCCCAACGCTTTGGCGACCAAAACCGCCAGGTCGTAAGAAAACCCAATCTCTTGCAGAAAATCTGTCATGCGACACTACGCAAACGACTATGCAAGACGCAGCGCACGAGTGGCTGCCTCAGCACACAGCAACCGGTCGGCGAAATCTTTTCTCCGACCGGCTTACATTACGACCATTCCAACGCGCCTTTGCGCCAGGTATACACCAGAGCTACCACAAGCAAGAGCACAAAGATCACCATCTCGAAGAGGGCGAAAAGCCCCAGCTTGTTGTAGGCCAGCGCCCAGGGGAACATGAAAACCAATTCCACGTCAAAGACCAGAAACACCAACGCGAAGATGTAGTATTCCGCGCGAAACTGTTTCCAGGCCAACCCTACCGGCTCAGCGCCGCATTCGTAGGGTTCGTCTTTGATAGGAGTTGGGCGCTTTGGGGCCAGCAGCTTGCTTAGCGCGATAGGCACGACCAGCAAGACCGGTCCCAAAAGGAAAAACAGTCCGACAAAAACCCATTCGTTCAAAGTCATAAGCCATTCACCCTCCAGGTGCATCTGGACGGCACATCCCAATAGTTCAACCAGACTAGTGACAACAGCCGGCTAGTATAACAACCCCAACACGTCGGGGCAATTTGTGGCTATTGGGTTCAAACGTGAGCATCATTCTAGCACACGCGCAAAGGAATACCAACCTTAAATTAATCTGGAGCCTGCTCAAATAGACGCGCTGCACGCCCGTTGCCAGATACGGCAGGCGTGCAGCGCGCCCACTTAAGGATAAGCATACGTCGGCGCGGTCATCCCACGCGGCGCACGCCTACCGTCACTTGCTCGCCGTCAAAGGTGAACTCGCCGCGAAACGCGCCGTCTGCCGGTTCGCCTTCGTCCAAAGCGTCCGCCAGCGTTTCGCGCGCGATGTAGTCCGCAAAGGCCCGGATCGCAGCGCCCAGCCGCTCGCTGGCCTGGTAGGTCACCGTGATGTGGTCGCTGATGTTGAAGTCCGCGTCCTTGCGCAGCGTTTGCACGCGCCGCACGAACTCGCGCGCCAGTCCCTCACGGCGCAGCTCTTCGGTGAGCGTGGTGCTCAGCGCCACCAGATAGCCGTGCTCTTCGGCCACCGCGTAGCCTTCCGCTGCTTCTTGCTGCACTTCGCACTGTTCCGGCGTGATGGTGTACGTCTTGCCGTCCACCTCCACCGTGATACTTTCGCCCGCCAAAAGCGCCTTGGCCCAACGTTCCACGTCTGCCGCCGCGCCTTCGCGCAGCGCCCGCTGCACCTTCGGGAAGTCGCCTTTGAGCGCGCGCCCGAGCACCTGCGGCAGCGGATTGAGCTTGTAGTGCACGAAGGCGTCCGCGCTTTCCGCCACGCGCACCGCCTTCACGTTCAGCTCCTCGGAGATCGTTTCCGCCAGCGCCTGCACCACGTCGCGCTCAGCGCTGTAGCGCGTCACGAAGACGGCTTCGGCCAGCGGTTGGCGCACTTTCAGGTTGGCGCTGTTGCGTGCCGCGTGCCCCAAGCTGACCAGCTTTTGCACCAAGCGCATATCGTCCATCAGCTTTTCGTCGATCAACGCCGCGTCGTATTTGGGCCAGAAGGCCAGATGCACGCTTTCCGGCGCGGTCTCATCTACCGTCACAACCAAGTTACGG
>CAZZNC010000358.1:0-3477 GCA_964655405.1 uncultured Anaerolineaceae bacterium
TGGCAACAAGACAAAGAACCCGACTTGGCGAAGAGTGGACTTTGAAGCACATCTTGTTTGCGCCGGATAGCGGTCTTCTTTACCTGACGGAGCACACACTAGAATATATCGCACCAGATGCCATATCGCCTCTGTCTGTTATCGAAGGATTATCCGACCCGAAATATCTCGCCATAGCGCTCAGGGGTAACGTAGTTGCCATTCAGGACAACCAAACTCTTGCTTTGTACGATACACGCGATTATCGCTTGATATGGCACATTGACAACGCAACAGATGCAGGTCACCTATGGAGGCTCAGTGATAATGGCCGCTATTTACTGACCGTACAAGATGGTAAAATCCAAACATTTGACATCGAACAACGGAGAGCATTGTCAGAAATTCTGGTCACGAGCTACGATCGCTTTCCGGATGCTACATTAAGCCCTTCGGGAAATTTACTTGCCATCTACCGCTATCCGTACACGGTGGTTTTTTGGGAGATCGAGAGCGGGAAAAAGGTTGCAACTGTGCGCGATTATCAGTTAAGTTTCCCCATACGCTTCAGTCCGGATGGTACGTTTCTTGCCACCTACTCAGGGCATATTATAGGATCTACCTGTGACTGATCTCATGCCTACGCTCATCCGCTACGCCACGTCCACCCGACCTCCCCCGCCGGCGATTCACCTGCCATCACAACCGCCCCATATCGCTCGCTCAGCCCACAAAAAAACGCCCGCAGCTTACCTCGCCGCGCGCGTTTGACCAAATCCGGCCCGCCCGCGAATTTATCTTATCCCTTCGAGGGGAGTACCTGATGCGGCGGCTCATGGATCTTTGATCAGGGCGTCGCGCGCCGCGTACCACTACACCAGGCCCGTCAGTCTCCCCGACTTTAGGTGTAAAAATTTCACTCTACGAGATAGCTGACCCCCACAATGTTGGTCAAAGGTGTGCAGCGTTCAAATCGCGCGCCCCCGCGCGATTCATCAAAGCAAACATAATCACTGCCCACTTGAGAAAACGCGCGCAGTGGTTCACCTTCTTCCCAAAGTCCAATGATCCAGGTGTCCTCATCTCCTACTAATGGCATATTAAACTGTATCATAACAGAAAATCCCCTCTCGCTTTCAACACGCTGCTTTAATTGCAGAAGTAACGTTTGTAAATTTTCCGCGGACTCTTTCGCCTGGGCTTGGGAAAATTCCCCGCCGTCCGTTGCGCACAGGCCGCCGCCCAAAAACAAAGCAATCAAGCTAACGGCGAGCAAAATTCCGATCCCATGCTTCTGTGCAAAAAACAACATATCCTTCTCCTTGGGACACACTACATCCGGAGCTGTATCGAAACCACTCTGTGCATGACGCGGCGACTGCCGCCTTCCCCACGTCATCAGCGTATATTTCACATAAGGCGTACACTAGAACAGTACACAACGGAATACGGATGCCGAACACGGGCAACGCCTTAAGGAAGCGTGCCCATGCTCACCCTCTACGCCGCGCCCAACGACGCCCCGTCCGCAGCAGTTCACCTCCGCACACTCACCGGCAAGCTCACCACGCTGACCGTCGTCTTCCTCGACGGAACGGCCCTCGTGCGCCCCACACCGCCACAGCTCGCCGAACATCCGTAAACGCGGCTCCTCCCGCCACTCAGTCCATTTTCCGATCTTGGAAGAATAATTTCCAACCTCCTTTTACACTGAAAGTAGACGGGGTGCGTATTTGTAGTACCCTAATGGGGTAAGATTAATCAGTAACGAGGAGGGCCTATGGCACGCATACCAGAGCACACAAAACTGGATCGTCTGCGACGTGTGGAAGCGCTGTTGAGACGCTCCAACGGCCTCACCGAACGCGAGATCGCGGAGGCGTTGAACTTCGACCGCCGCACGGTCAACAACTATCTGCGGGACTTGGAAACCGAAGGCCGCGTGGAAAAAGACGGGCGTTTATGGTATGCCCTATCCCATCAGCCGATGGTCTTGCGCCCCGTCGAGTTGCAGCCCGAAGAGGCCATGACGCTCTACCTGGCAGCGCGTTTGTTTGTCAAGCACAGCGACAAACGCAACGAAGCAGCGGAAAACGTGCTCGTGAAGCTCGCCGAGGTGCTCAGCAGCGATGCCGGCGTGAGCGAAGACATTTACCATGCCGCCCAAGAGCTTGCCAGCCGTCCCGTCGCGCAGGACTACGAAGACGTTTTCCGCATGGTGATGCGCGCCTATCTGCATCGGCGCCAGGTGGAAATCGTCTACCAACCCTATCGCGGCAAACCGTTTGTGACAACCTTGTCGCCGTACCTGCTCGAACCTTCGGCCATCGGGTTTGCCACCTATGCCATCGGCCACAGCAGCATCGTGGATACGCTGCGCACCTATAAGATCGAGCGCATCGCCCACGCCAATCTACTGCGCAGCGAATACACCATCCCCGCAGACTTCCCCGGAGTGGAGCTGCTGCGCAACGCCTGGTCAATTTACTACGGCGAGGACACGGTACAAGTCACGTTGCGTTTTCATCCTTCGGTGGCTAAGCGTGTGCAAGAAACCTGCTGGCACCCATCGCAACAGCTCGCCTGGGACGACGCACAGGACGGGTATCTGCTCGCCACGTTTGAGGTGGCGGACACCACCGACCTTTTGCCCTGGATCAGAACGTGGGGCGCTAATTGTGAAGTGCTGGCTCCGCAAGAGCTGCGCGAAAGCCTGGCCGGTGAGTCGCGACGTTGGGCCTACCTTTACGGCTGGCGCACTTCTCGCGCAGACGACGAAGACAAGCACGCCCGCTTTGCAGACATTTTCGGGGAGGACTAAATGGGCGCAAAACTTTGGCCGCACCAAGCGCGTGTCTTTGACCTGTTGGCCGAGGGCCGAAGCGTCATTTTGCAAGCGCCGACCGGCTCCGGCAAAACGAGGGCCGCGCTGTATCCATTCTTGGAAGCGCAAGACTACCAGTCACCGCACCACGACGACTTTCCGCACAAGTGCATCTACTCCGTGCCGATGCGCGTTTTGGCAAAGCAGTTTGTGCGGGAATACGGGCAAACTGTCGCGCATTACAATCGAGAATACAACCTGGATATTTCCGTCGCCATCCAAACCGGCGACCGTCCGGATGATCGGCAGTTGGCCTCCAACTTGGTCTTTGCCACCATTGACCAAACGCTGAGCAGCTTCCTACTGGCCCCTTACAGCCTTTCGCACGGCAAGGCGAACATCAACGCGGGGGCGCTGCTGACAGCCTGCCTCGTCTTTGACGAATTTCATCTCTACGACCCCATTTCCACGCTGCCAACCACCCTGCACATGCTCAAGATGCTGCGGGGGGTCACGCCCTTTGTGCTGATGACGGCCACCTTCAGCGGGCCGATGCTCGAAGCGTTGGCCGACGAACTGGGCGCGGAGATCGTGCCGAGCAGCGCGGAGGAATTGGAGCAGCTCCAAACGCTTCCTTCGCAGCGCAAAACGCGCCGCTATCACCTGGTGGAGGA
>CAZZNC010000359.1:0-3463 GCA_964655405.1 uncultured Anaerolineaceae bacterium
CTATGCTGCGTGAAGCGTACAGCACCATTCACGCCACCGACCCTACCGCTCAGGTGATCCTGGCCGCGCTGGCCCCGACGACGGAGCGCGGGCCGGAAAACATCAACGAGGTGGACTATCTGCGCGCGTTGTACGCGCAAGGGGCGCGCGATTATTTCGACGCGGCAGCGGGCAAGCCCTACGGCTTCGACACCGGACCGGACGACCGCCGTGTGAGCCGGGAAGTGCTCAACTTTTCGCGCTTGATTTTGTTGCGCGAAGAGATGGTGCGTCAGGGCGACGCAGGCAAACCGATCTGGGGCAGCAACTTCGGTTGGAACGCGCTACCGGACGATTGGCGCGGTTCCCCTTCGATCTGGGGCGCGGTGACACGCGCACAGCAAGAGCAATACACCCGTGCCGCTTACGCCCGCGCGCTGCGCGAGTGGCCCTGGGTTGGTGGGCTGATTGTGCAGCACTGGCAACCGGCAGCCGCGCTTGACGATCCGATCCAGGGCTTTGCGTTGGCACCGGTGATTGATGCGTGGTTGGCCGATGGGCCGCTTTTCGCCGACAACGCGCTGATCCCCGGGCGCTATCCTGCTCAGAACGCGCACACGACCTACCGCGGCAACTGGCGCTTCGGCGAGCTGGGTGCGGACGCTGCCCCGCTTGCGGACGAACCGGCCTCACAGGACGCAGAGAACCGCATTACAACCCGTTTCCAGGGCACGAACTTCGCGCTGATCGTGCGGCGCGACGACTATTTGGCCTACCTGTATGTGACGGTAGACGGGCAGCCTGCCAATGCGCTCCCGCGCAACCGCCAGGGCGAGGCTTTCGTCGTGCTGACCAGCCCGCGCCGTCGCCCCACGTTGGATCTGATCCGCGTGGCGGAGGGGCTGGACGCGGGCGTTCATACGGTGGAGATCGTACATCTCCCCGCCCTGGGCGACGACCGTTGGCCGATGGCAGGCTTTGCGGTCGGTTGGGCGGCGGACACTTCCGACTATGACCGCGCGCTGATCGTCTGTGCTGTGCTGGGCGGGCTGGCGCTGCTGGGCATGGTCGTGTTGGGAGGGCGGTTGCCCTGGAGCAACGTGCACCCACCAACACCTGCTTTTTTGCGTCGCGTGGGGGAATGGCTGGGGAGTTTGGTTGTCTCGGCGATTTTGTTGCTCGGCGGACTGCTGACCTGGGGTGAGGCGCTGCCGAACTTCTTGCGGCGCGATCCACCTGCGTTAGCCCTGACCGTGCTCACGGCGGGGATCGCAGCTTTTTCGCCTGCCTTCGTGGTGACCCTGGCCGCGTTGGGCGTGCTCTTCGTGTTGATCTACAATCGTCCGTTGTTGGGCGTGATGTTGGTGATCTTCTGGTCGGCGTTCTTCCTCACCACGCTGGACTTGCTCTTTGCGGCGTTCCGTGCGGTGGAAGTGATCTTTGCGCTGACGGCGGCGGCGGTTGGGTTGCGCGCGTTGACCGCCTGGGCACGGGGGGAGCACCGCGCAATCCGTGTGCAACTGCGCGTTGTGGACGGGTTGGTGCTGGTCTTTGTGGTGGTTGGTGCGTTGGCGCTGACCTGGTCGCGCTATCACAGCACGGCCTTTCGCCATTGGCGGCTGCTGATCTTGGAACCGGCAGCGTTCTACTTTCTGTTGCGCGCGCTGCGTTTGCAGCGGCGGGACTGGCTCTGGCTGGCGGATACTCTGCTTTTCAGCGGTGCGGCGATTGCCGTTGTGGGGCTGTACCTGTATCTGAGCGGGCAAAACGTGGTGGATACCAGCGACGGGGCGCGCCGTTTGATCAGCGTGTACGGATCGCCGAACGGCGTGGGACTTTACTTGGGGCGCGTCTTGCCCTTTGCGCTGGCTTTTGTGTTGCTCACACCGCGCGGCTCGTGGCGCTGGTTGTGGAGCGTGGGCAGCGGCGCGGTGATGCTGCTGGCTGTGTTGCTGAGCCAAAGTCGCGGTGCGATTGTGTTGGGTATTCCCGCTGCGCTGGTGGTGATGCTCATCTTTTGGCGCGGACGGCGTGCGCTGGGAACAGTGCTGGTAGTGCTCATCGTCGGCGCGTTGACCTGGGGCGTGCTGTCGCTGGCGTTGCCGCGCTTAGGCGACCTTTTCGGCAGCACGTTTACTTTCCGTCGCCATCTGTGGTATAGCTCGGTGCAGCTGCTGCGTGACCGTCCTTTGCGCGGCGCGGGCGTGGATCAGTTCCTGTACTTTTATCGCAGCCGTTATCTGTTGCCGGAAGCCTGGGAAGAGCCGAATTTGTCTATCCCGCACAACGTGCTGTTGAACTATTGGGTCAATTTGGGGTTGTTGGGCGTGTTGATTGCCGGAGCGCTGCAAGTGTGGTTCTGGCGCACGCTGTGGCGTGTGCGAGGGCAACTCAACGGGCGCGATCCGCTGCGGTTGGCGATGGTGCTAGGGCTGGGCGGCGGCATGGCGCATATGTTAGGGCACGGCTTGGTAGACGTGGCCTACTTTTCGATCAACTTGGCGTTCGTCTTCTTCCTGGCGTTGGCGTGGGCACAGTGGCTGAGCGTGGGGGCGGAGCATGAGCACGTGTAAATGCGTGCGTCGGGTGGGCGCGCGTCCACCCGACGCCTGTAGGTTCATGGGGGTTAGGGCGCGCCCGCTCGCAAAAAGTCTGCCACGATGCGCATCTGTCCGGCTTCTCCCGGGAAGAGCACTTCGACGATCTCCACCCCGCCACTGAGGCGGCTGGTGACGACCACGCCCTCACCAAAAATGGCGTGCCAGACCACGTCTCCCCCCTTGAAGCGCGTTTGTGCCGACGATTTCGCGTGTCCGGCGGGTGTCTTGGCCGCTTTGCGCGGCTTGCGCACCGGAACGTTGGGACGCTTGTAAGGTGTGGGCGGCGCGGCCCGTTGCAAGCGCGCACCTTCGCACACCTCGGCGGGAATGTCGTAAAGGAAACGCGAGGGCAGGTTGGCGCGGCTGTCTCCATACAGCGAGCGCATGGTGGCATACACCAAATAGAGCCGCTCTTTGGCGCGTGTGATGCCCACATAGAGCAGCCGGCGTTCTTCTTCCAACGCTTCGCGTGCTGCGCGTTTTTGTTCTGGTGTGGCGCGCGGGTTGCGTTCGGCAACAATCGAGCGCGCGTGCGGCAAGATATTTTCTTCCATGCCCACGATGAACACCACCGGAAACTCCAGCCCCTTGGCAGCGTGTAGCGTCATCAAGCTGGGGCGGTTTTCGTCGGCCTCGGGCGTGTCCACGTCGGAAACGAGCGAAATTTCCTCCAGGAACGTCACCAACGGCAAGCCGCGATAGGTCTCCGCGTGGCCGCGCAGCTCCAACACGTTCTCGATGCGCGTTTCGCCTTGCTGGGTGCCGTCGTCCAAGTATGCGAGGTAAGCCGTGTCGTTGAGCACGCGCGTGATTAGCTCGTCCGGCGCCGACTGTTCCTTGACTTCGCGCCAACTTTCGACCAATGCGGCAAACTCAACCAAACG
>CAZZNC010000360.1:0-3443 GCA_964655405.1 uncultured Anaerolineaceae bacterium
CTTTCACGGTCACCGAATACGAAGAAACGTCGGCATTCGTGGGTTTTCTGGTCGGCGAGTTGAACATGCCTTATCGCTTGGGAATGGGTCTCATGCGAGCATTCTGGGCGCTGGACCGGCTCAGCATCAAGTTGGGCTTGCTGGGAGGGCTAAACTACTCCCTTTACGCCCGTCCCAAATATACGGAGGACGCATGAACGCCAACGCGCGTTTTTATGAGACGGTGGCGCGCTTTTACGACGCGGAAAACGCGAGCAAAGACGACGATCTGCCCCTGTATACCGCGCTGGCCGAGCAGTACGGCGAGCCGGTGTTGGACGTGGGGTGTGGCACGGGGCGCGTGATGTTGCATTTGGCCCAGGCGGGTTTCCGCGTGGTCGGTGTGGATCACTCCGAGGCGATGTTGGCACGCGGCCAGCGTAAATTGGACGTGATGCCGGACATGGCCGAGCGCGTGCGCTTCCTGGCCGGTGACGTGCTCGGCGTGCCGATGGAAGAGCGCTTCGGGCTGGTCCTCGTGCCGTACAACGGCTTTATGCATTTCCGCACGCAAGCCGAGCAGCTCGCCGCACTGGAACGCTTCCACGCTTGGACGCGCGAGGGCGGCGCGCTTGTGCTGGACTTGCCCAACGCGGGCGAGGCCTTCGCCACGCAGGACGACGGCGCGCTCGTGCTGGAACGTACCTTCGTGGAGCCGGAAAGCGGCCACTTGGTCATGCAACAGTCGGTCAGCACGTTGGAGCGCGTCAGCCAACAGCTTTTCATCACCTGGATTTACGACGAGTTGGACGAGGAGGGCACGGTGCGGCGCACGTTGGCCCCGCTGACGCTGCGTTATGTTTTCCCCGCCGAGCTGGACTTGCTGCTGAAGCTGAGCGGCTGGCGGGCCGTCGCCCGCTACGGGGACAGCGACCGCGCGCCCTTTGAAGAGGGCTGCCCGCGTTTGATCGTGGTGGCGGAAAAAGCATGAGCGTGTACGGGATGAAGCGGTTAGAAGCGCGTGGGGGCGAAGCCCCCACACCCCCAGCAGGGAGCTTCGTCCCCTGCACCCCGCCCGACGGCGCGCAACGTGCCGCCGGGCAAAGCGGTGGGTGGCGCAAGGCCCCGCGATGGCTGGCGCTGCTGGCGCTGAGCGTGGCGCTGGCAGCGTGCGGCGGCTTGGAGCAACGGGACGAGCCAACGCGCGTTTACTATCCTTCCCAGCCGCCCCCCGTTGTGATCCTGGAGCCAAGCACCGTCCCGCTGGCGCCCATCGAGGAAGGGCCGGAAATTCACGGGTCGGGGTTGGGCACGCCCGGGGTCAACAATCCCACGCAGGCCGCGCTGGCTGCCGAAGGACAACCCACGCTCGACGCGCCGACGCTCACCCCGCCGCCCACGCAGGCTACGCTGCCGATGCTCTTCAGCGCGGCGGACGGGTTGGTGCTGCGCGGCACGCTTTACGGCGCACCGGTGCGTCCGGCCCCTGCTGTGCTGCTTTTGCACATGGAAGGGCGCGACCGCACCAGTTGGGACACCTTGCCGGAGATGCTCCAGGCGGCGGGCTACGCGGCGCTGACCGTTGATCTGCGTGGGCACGGGGAAACCGGCGGCACGGTAGATTGGACGCTGGCGCAGCAGGACGTGGCAGACGTGCTCGCGCAGGTGGCGACGCTTCCCGGCGTGGACGGGCGCGTGACCGTGCTCGGCGCGGGAGTCGGCGCCAACTTGGGGCTGAACGCCTGCGCGCAGAACACGGCGTGCGTGGGCGCGGTGTTGCTCAGCCCCGGGCTGGACGACGAGGGGATCACAGCGGCGGAAGGCGTGGCACTGCTGGGCGCACGTCCGTTGCTGACGGTGGCCGCCGATAATGACGCCAACAACCCCGCCGACAGCGTGACGCTGGACGGCATGGCAGCGGGCGAACACCGCTTGATTCTTGTGCCGATCCCTTCACACGGCACGGACATGCTCGGCGCGTATCCGCCGCTGGCCGACGCGATCGTCGCCTGGCTGCGTGAGGTTGTGTCTCCGCCCGCTGCGCCGTGAGTTTTTCGGGGCGCTGCCCCAAACCCCACCAGGAAGTTGTACCCTCTAGATCCCGCCTGATGGTGCGTGCCGTCAGGCAAGCAGCGCTCATTTGCACCGCACGTTTGCTGTTCGCCCGCCGCAAGGTGTCGGGAGGTGCAGACCGTGCTTTCTGTTGTGTAACGCCTCCGTGAACACACGCCGCTCCAAGATTCCAAGACCCGAATGCATAGGGCTTTCGTAGCGGTTGCGGTAGAATGATATATATGGAAAGAATACTTGCACAATGTGCAGGGGCAATGGTGAAGAGAGCGTGTTATTTTCTAAGATACCCCTTACTCCGTTAGGGGAACGGGGGGCTATCCGAGAATTTTCGGATGGGCGGGACGTGGCGAGCGGTGTAATTGGAAGGAGAATATAGCCCATGCGAGTAATCCGTTTGGTTTTGGTGGTTCTAGTGATGTTGGGCCTGACCGCACCGGTATTGCGCACCGTTTTTGCGCAGGGAGAACTGATTGCATCCTTGGAAGTGTTGGATGCCGGTGTGGAAGTGAAGCGGGCCAACACCGATGTTTGGGTGTCCATTCGCGTTGAAACATTGGTTGGGCAAGGCGATGCTGTGCGCACAGATGACACGGGCCGTGCACGTATCACGTTTTTTGCCAATGGCTCGGAAACGGAGCTTTCTCCCAACACCGAATATCACATTCGGGAGATGCAACAAACGCCCAGCGGGGTTCATTTTACCCTCGAAGTGTTGGCCGGCATCACCCGCCAGCAGATCACGCAATTGCTCGAAGCAGATTCGTATTATCGTATCATCACACCAAGCATGGATATTACGGTGCGCGGCACGAATTTTGCCACGCGCGTCGAGGATTCGGGGCGTTCCGCATTGATCACGTTCGAAGGCGCGGTGCAAGCGGCCAACGACGAAGCGAACGCAGAAATCCCGTCCGGTTATGGTGTGCGGGCGCCTGTCGGGGCGGTGCTGAGCGATGTGGTCCCCGCCACCACGTTCGATGAGTTGGACGCTGCGCTCGACGGGTGCTCGGCCAGCTTTCAGACCGAAGCCGACGTGCGGCTCTCGGTGCGTTTGGCGCCCAACCGCGAAGCCGAATATATCGGCTCGATTCCTCCGGAAGACATTGCGACGGTGATGGGCACGAACGCCGATGACACCTGGTATCGCATCCGCTACCACAACGGGTACGGATGGGTTTCTGCTGCGGGAATGAATGTCAACATTGATAGCGCGTGCCCGCTTGCGCACTATCCCAACGATTACGTGGAGGACGCCGGACGTTATGGCTGGCTGGGCGGCGACGTGGAGCTATACGCGGTGGTGGCAGCGAATGTTGCCAACTTGCGCGCAGGGCCTGGTACGGCGTATACCTTGGTAGGTACGGTGCGGCAAGGCTCGACCCTGGCGTTGA
>CAZZNC010000361.1:0-3440 GCA_964655405.1 uncultured Anaerolineaceae bacterium
TTTGGCCGCAGCATAAATCCCGAACATGGGAGCGGCGATGGTGGCGGCCACCGACATCGTGATCCCTGTGGAGCTGCGCTTTTTGGAAACGATAGGCTTGCAGGCGATCATCGAAAAGATCGCGGACGTGCGCCAAACGTGGGAAGTGCCAGTGCGCCTGACGGGCATTTTGCCGGTGAAATACGATCAGCGTGTGACCTTGGAGCGCGAAAATTTGCAGCTCTACGCCGAGCATCCTTTTTACGGCCCGCGCCTGTTCCAACAAGCGATCCCGACCAACGTGGCGATTTCCTACGCGCACGATGCGTGCGAATCGATCTTCATGTACGATAACCGCTCATCGGCGGCACGTGCCTACATGGGCTTTGTGCGTGAGCTGGTGGAGCGGGTTTTGGCGAGTTCTGAGGCGGAATGAAATGGCTAAACGGCGTTCGCGCGGCACGCGCGCATTGTTGGAGGAAATGGGCGATCTGGGCAGCTTGGGCCAATCGTCGGCGGAGATCGGTGGGCGCGGCGTCAAGGTGGTACAAATCGTGCTCGACCGCATCCGCCCCGACCCTGCACAGCCACGCCGCGTGTTGCCGGAGCCGATCCGCAGCGAGTTTTTGAGCGGGCATATCAACGCGCGCCAGGCATTGGAACGTTGGGAAGCGTTGGTGACGGACGAGGCGTTGAGCTTGGGGCGTCCGCGTCCTGACTGGCAAGCCTTGCTCGACCGCAACCCTTCCGACCGCGACGAAGATCGCCTTGGCGTTGACCCACCCGGACAGCCCGGGCCGGAAGAAGAAATGCTGCGCGGCATCGTGGCGACAGCGGCCACCATTCGGCATGGCGGCCAGGTCAGTCCGATCACGGTGGCGGAAGTGGACGGCGGCAGTTCCTATCGCATCGAGACGGGCGAGCGGCGCTATTGGGCGCATCATTGGCTGACGATGTGGGTTTCGGAGGGCTTCGAGCAGATCCAATGTATTGTTGTTCCCGAAGCCAGTCCCTGGCGCCAGGCGGCAGAAAACACCAGCCGCGAGGGACTTTCCTCGCTGGCAATGGCGCGCCAACTGGCGACTTTGCTGCTCGATCTTTATGACATTCATCCCGACTACACGCGCTCGATTCCCAATGACTGGTATCGCCAGGCGCTGGAATACCGTGTCCCGCGCGGCGAAGGAGCAAATTTGCGGGCGGCGCTAGGCGGCATCGAACGCTCGCAATTTAGCCGCTTGCAAGCCTTGTTGCGGCTCTCCGATCCGGTGTGGGAGCTGGCTGACCGCTACCGTTTGGAAGAAAAGCGGCTGCGTCACGTGCTGAAGGTGGAAGACGAGGCGTTGCAAGTGCGCTTGGTGTGCTTGATGGCGGAAGAGAACCTGTCTGCCGACCACGTCAAACGCTTGGTGGAATCCGGCCATTTGGAAGAAGTTTTGACCGGTGCGGAAACGTCTTCGGCAACGCCTGCTTCTGCTTCTTCTGACAGCGCGCAACGTGTGGTGCGGCGCTGGACGCGCTTGGTAGGCCAGGTTTCCGAGGCGGACCTTTCCGAGGTGGCGGAAGAATGGCTGAGGCGTGCCGAGCCGGACGCTGTGCGGCAACAAGTGGCCGCGCTGCGCAAGCTCTTGGAGCTGGTGGAAAAGCGCGTTTCCGATTGAGCGCGCTTCCCTGATGATCACTTTTCGAAGCCTGGCCGTGCGGTCGGGCTTTTTGTTTATATGTTGCCCCGGGGCAACATAGCGCTGCATCTATACGTTGCCCCAGGGCAACATATCGGCGCGCGGATCGGGGGCGGGTTGGGGTGTGATAGGGTAGGGGGATGCGCTGCGTTGTGGTGTTGGGATCAGCGCGTCAAAACACGCAGTAGCACCGACCGCCCTACCCCCTGCGCACTGGCCGGCGATGGTGTGCGGGAAGGTCAAAAACGCACGGGAACGGGGCGTTCTTTTATCTTGATAAAGCGCACAATGGGGTCGCGGTGGAGTAGGGGGGTAGAAGGGAGCGGGGCGTCTTTCCCCTGACGCTGTGCGCGCCGTTTGGCCCACATGCGGCAGGCGGCGCTGCGCCATTTGCGGCGGCGGCCCAATGGCACATGCGCGGGCACCATACACCCTGCCCTACCGCACGCGCAAGGGTACGGCCCGATCATACGAGCGTGGGTTGTTGAAACGGTCACGCGGCGTCCTTCCGGCAGATAGCGCACGACCATTCCCGCCGCGACCGCTATATCTTCGCTGCTGAAGCCTGTCCAGCCCAGCCACTGCGCCAACCGATCACAGGTGCGGATGGAGGGACGAAAGTCCACGTAACCGTGCAGCGCGCGCCGAAAAACTGCCACGCTGACCCTGGCCTCTTGGGCGGCGCGGAGTTGGTCGGCGGCGCGGGTGGGCGTGTAGCCTTGTACCTGCATTCCCAGCCGCACCAATTCGCTCAGCGTAGCCGGTCGCTCGGCCAGCGCCAGCGCGTTGATCAGTGGCATTTGCAGCCATTGCGCGGTGCGATAGAAGGTCATCAGCGGCAGCGTTTCGAGGTGCTGCCCCGCGATGAGTTTGCAGAGTTGGGCGGGGGGCAGTGCCATCTGAGCGACAAGGTCGGGTACACGCTGCCCACGTTCGCGCACGACGTGGACGAAACGACGCTTGACGATGCCGGAAAAAGTGGGGTTGCGCATAGTCATTTCCTGCCCCTGCTAAGCTCGTACCGCAAGCGTACACGATTACGCCACGCGCGTCAATTTTTCCAGACCATAAAATGCTGTTAGAACATATGTTCTCGTCCGTTAGGGTTGCGCCACTCGCCGCTATGCTTGTTCGGTGCTCAACGGCAACGTGAAAACAAAGCGGCTGCCGACGCCTTTTGGCCCGTCCTCAACCCAAATGTTCCCGCCGTGCGCTTCTACCGCCAAGCGGCAAAAGGTCAGGCCCAGCCCAAAGCCACGTCGCGCCGGTTGACTGCCTTCCACCTGTGCGAAGCGCTCAAAGATGCGTTCGCGTTGCTCTTTGGGAATGCCCGGACCTTGGTCGGTCACGCTGACAACGATGGCCTGTGGCCGCCCCTCGGCTCGCACGGTGATCGTGCTGCTCGGTGGGGAATACTTCAGTGCGTTGTCAATCAAGTTGGAAAGCACGCGCTCGATCTTTTCTACGTCGAGCAGCAACGGCGGTAGGTCGGCGGCAATCTCTGTGCGGATGGTGACATCGTGCGGGCGTGCGCTGAGGCTCTGCATCTGCACGACGTCCTCGATGATCGGTTGCAGATCGGCGTGGTGCAAATTGATCGGCAGCTCGCCGGTTTCCAGCTTGGCAACGTCCAGCAGCGAATCCACCAGCCGCTGCATCCGCTCACAAGCGCATGTCGCCAGGTCGATCAGCTCGCGGTTGTCGGTCAATACGTCTTCCGGCAGCACCATTTCCAGCATGTTGATCGCGCCGTAGATGATGCCCAGCGGGTTACGCAGA
>CAZZNC010000362.1:0-3435 GCA_964655405.1 uncultured Anaerolineaceae bacterium
GTTGGAACGCACGCCCTTGGGGCCGAACTGCACCGCCAGCGACTGGGTCAACGCGATCACTGCGCCCTTGCTGGCCGTGTAAGCGTCTTGCGGCACAGAGCAGCCCACCAGCGCCACAAACGAGGCCACGTTCACCACCGCGCCGCCGCCCGCCTCGATGATCTGCGGGATGCCGTGCTTGCAGCAAAGCGCCAGCCCGATCAGGTTCACGTTGAGCACGCGCATCCAAACCGAAACGTCCATCGTCAACACAGACTCGTCTTCGTCCGGCATGATGCCCGCGTTGTTGTAGAGCGTGTCCAGCTTGCCGAACTTGTCCACGCCGAGCTTGACGGCGCGCTCGACGTCGGCCTCTTCGGTCACGCTGCCCGGGACGGCAATCGCTTCGCCGCCCGTTTGGGCGACCATTTGCGCGGTTTCCTCGACCGCCTCGGCCATCACGTCGTTGAGCACGAGTTTGGCGCCTTCCTGCGCAAAACGCAGCGCCACCTCGCGCCCCATGCCGCTGCCCGCACCGGTAATCAGCGCCACTTTACCTTCCAAACGCATCGCTAAACTCCTTTTTATGCCCAAAAACTAAATCCGCTCGAAGTACCGCCGCAGCTCCCAATCCGTCACGGCAGCCTGGAACTTGCGCAATTCGGTACGCGCGAAGTGCGCGTAATGCTCCACCACGTCCGCGCCGAAAACACGTTGCGCAAACGCGCTCTGCTCCCAGACGCTCAGCGCCTCGGCCAGCGAGCGCGGCACATGCGGCAGCTCGGCGGCAGCGTAGGCGTCGCCGGTGAAGATGGGCGGCGGCTCGGTCTGCTGTGCGATCCCGTCCAGCGCCGCAGCCAGCAGCGCCGCCAACGTCAGATACGGGTTGGCGTCTGCCCCCGGGATGCGGCACTCCACGCGCAACGACGATCCGGCCCCCACCACGCGAAAGCCGGTCGTGCGGTTGTCATAAGCCCAGGCGATGGCGGTGGGGGCGAAGGATGCCGCCTGATAGCGTTTGTATGAGTTCACCGTGGGGGCCAGGAAGAGCGAAAGCTCGCGGATGTGCGCGAGCATCCCGCCCAGTGCCCAACGGAACGTGTCGGACGCGGCAACGGGCATCCCGTCGGTGGGCGCGCCCTCGCCAGCAAAAAGGCTGCGCCCGCTTTCGGCATCCCACAAGCTGAAATGCACGTGCATACTGTTGCCTGCATAACGCGCGTCCCATTTCGCCATGAAGGTCAGCGCCAGCCCCTGCTGAAAGGCGACCTCTTTGGCAAGCTGCTTAAAGATCACCGTGCGGTCGCCCATGTTCAACAAGTCGCTGTAGTGGATGTTGATCTCTTCTTGGCCCGGCCCCCATTCGCCTTTGCTGAACTCCACCGGCACGCCCGAACGCTTCAAATGCGCGCGGATGGCGCCCAGCAGCCCTTCGACCTTCGTGCCCTGGAAGATGTGATAGTCTTCAATGTATGTGCCGAAGGTTTGCAAGTCCTGGTAGTGCTTGGCGTGGGCGGACTCGTAAGTTTCTTGGAAAGCGAAAAACTCCAGTTCCGTCGCGCCCATCGGTTGGAAGCCCATTGCAGCAGCGCGCTCCAGTTGCCGCCGCAACACCGAACGCGGCGCCACGCTGACCAATTCGCCGTCGTGCGTGCGCACGTCGCCCAGGATCAACGCGGACTTTTCCAGCCAGCTCGCGCGGCGCAGCGTCGTCCAGTCCATCTCCGCCCAGGCGTCGCGGTAGCCTTGTTCCCAACTGGCAAACTGATAGCCCGGGACGGGGTCCATTTCCATATCGCAGGCCAGCAGATAATCGCAAAAGTGCAGACCCTCGTTGGCGGATTGGAGGAAATAGTCCGCGTCGTAACGCTTGCCGACCAACCTCCCGTACATATC
The DNA here is from genome assembly GCA_964655405.1 of uncultured Anaerolineaceae bacterium. Classification (GTDB taxonomy): domain Bacteria; phylum Chloroflexota; class Anaerolineae; order Aggregatilineales; family Aggregatilineaceae; genus JALSSH01. The sequence continues at coordinate 1,876 of CAZZNC010000362.1, forward strand.
CGGTATGGCAACGATCACGGTTTCGACCGCTCCGTCATGCACCAGGGCGGCCAATTCCTCGCGGGTCAACATGCCGGAGATACGCTTCTGGCTCATACGCGCACTCCGACGCCTTCGAGCAGCTCCGCCACCCAACCGATGCCCAGCTCTTGGAGCTTGGCGCGCTTTGGCATTCCCGTTTCCACGTCCCAGCCTGCCATGCCGTAGTAGGTATCCTTGGCTTGCTCGAACTCTTCCACCGTCACGAACTTGCCGTCGCTGGGGCCACCTTTCAGCGGTTGCGTGAGCTTCTTGGGCAAGGTGTCCTTGTCCCGTCCGTAGCCTTCGCGCGCGTTGAAGGCACGCATCAAATTAAGCCGCCGTTCGCCCAACTTTTGCAGCTCAAAAAGCGTCACCGGCCAGCCCGTGACCGCGCGCACCACGTCCACCATTTGCCGCAAGTCGAAAAGTTGCCAGTCCGGCCCAAAGACGAATTGGCATAAGTTGAGCGTGTCCATCGTGCTATAGCTGCATTCGGTGTAAAAGGCGTAACGTACTTTTTCCGCGTTGAGTACCTCGCGCGGCTGGGGGTTGAAAAGCCCCAATTCGGAAACGCGCGGGTTGTACTTCTCGTAACCGCCGTCATGCTCGCTGGATTCATGATCCGCGCCGAAGGGGTTGACGCCGTAAATCAGCGCCAGGCTGCGCTTGACCTGTGGCATGTGCGCGGGCAGCTCCTGGCCTTTGACCGCCACGACCAAGTCCATTGCCGCTTGTCCAAAGCGTTCCGCTGCACGGGCTGAGCCATCCGCCAACACATCGCCGAAGCCTTCGCGCCGCGCGATCAACGCGACCATCTGGGTCATGGCCTCGGCGTTGCCAAAGCGCAATTCGATCCCGCCGGTGTCTTTCTGCGTGATGATGCCCTGTTCGTAGCAGTCCATCGCCCAAGCAATGGTCGCGCCGCACGAGATCGTATCCATGCCGTACATGTTGCAGAGCTGGTTGGCGTAGGCAATGGCTTGCAAATCGTCCACGCCGCAATATGAGCCGAACGTGCTCATCGTCTCATATTCCGGCCCGCCGTAAGCCGGATCGACCTGGTAACGGTCGTCCACTTCCACCACGCGCTTGCAGCGCACCGAGCAAGCGTAGCAGGTGTCGTTTTCCTTGAGGATTGTTTCGCGCATGGTCGGGCCGGAAATGGCCTCGTGGCCTTCGAAAACGCCGCTGGAATAGTTGCGCGTGGGCCAGCCGCCGCGTTTTTGCTGGGAGGGAATGATGCCCGCCGTGCCGAAAAGCGTCATGCCTTCCATGCGCTCTTTGGTGTGTTCTGTGCCCCATTTCGCCAACGCTTTGAAAGCGTCCGCGTCGGCAATTTCTGGGCGCTGCTTGCCGCGCACGACCACCGCTTTGAGCTTTTTGCTGCCCATCACCGCGCCCATGCCCGTCCGCCCGTTGGCACGGTTGGACATATTGATCAGCGCGGAAAAACGCACGCCTATTTCACCGGCAGGGCCGCATTGCAAAACCTGTGCGCGCTTGTCGCCCACTTCCTCGCGGATCGCTTCTTCCACGTCG
>CAZZNC010000363.1:0-3433 GCA_964655405.1 uncultured Anaerolineaceae bacterium
GCGCGCCTTCCTGGTGCGCGTGCCGGATGGCGAGCAGTATAAGACGCTCGCCACCGTGCAACACATCTACGACGCGCTGCTGGCGGGCGGCATGGACCGCGGCGGCGTGGTGATCGCGCTGGGCGGCGGCGTGGTCGGCGATATGGCGGGCTTTGCGGCGGCGACCTTCATGCGCGGCGTGGCGCTTGTCCAGGCGCCGACCAGTTTGCTGGCGATGGTGGACGCGAGCATCGGCGGCAAGGTGGGCGTGGACTTGCCGCAGGGCAAAAACCTGGTCGGCGCGTTCAAAGACCCGTTGGCCGTCTTCGCCGATACCGAAACGCTCGCCACGCTGCCACCGGTCGAGTTCCGCTGCGGGCTGGCCGAGGTGGTCAAATCCGCGTTGGTGGGGGACAAGGCGTTGTGGGCACAATTGCAACAACGCGGCGTCGAGCCGGTAGCCGAGCTGATCGCGCGCGCGGCGGACGTCAAGCGGCGGGTGGTGGAAGAAGACCGCCTGGAGCGCGGCGTGCGCGCCTACCTCAACCTCGGCCACACCTTCGCCCACGCCCTGGAACAGCGCAGCCGCTACGCCTGGAAGCACGGCGAGGCGGTCGCGGTGGGGCTGGTGGCGGCGGCGCGCCTTTCCGAACGGCTTGGCTTGTGCGCGGCGGGGTTGGCGGCGCAGGTCGAGGCACTGCTCGGCGCGCTGGGGCTGCCCACGCGCTACCGCCGCTTTGAACCCGCCGCGCTGTGGGAAGCGATGCGCCACGACAAGAAGTGGCAGGGCGGCGCGGCGCGCTTTGTGTTGCTGGAAGCGGTAGGCCGTCCGCGCATCGTGCCGAACGTGCCGCGCGCGGACGTGCTGGCCGTGTTGGAAGATCTGCAAGAGGGGGAAGCGTGAAAATCCTGGTGCTACACGGGCCGAACCTCAACTTGCTGGGGACGCGCGAGCCGGAAATTTACGGCGCGCTGACGCTGGAAGCGATCAACGCGCGGCTGCGGGAGTACGCCGAAGCGCGTGGCGCGGAGCTGCGCGCCTTCCAGAGCAACAGCGAAGGCGCGCTCATTGACGCGCTGCACGAGGCGCGTACCTGGGCGGACGGCGTGGTCATTAACCCGGGCGGCTACACACACACCAGCGTCGCGCTGAGGGACGCTATCGCGGCGGTCGGGCTGCCGACGGTGGAAGTGCACCTTTCCAACATCCACGCGCGCGAGCCGTTCCGCCACCGCTCGCTGACCGCGGCGGTGTGTGTGGGGCAAATTAGCGGACTGGGCTGGCTGGGCTATCGGCTGGCGCTGGAGGCGTTGCTAGAGCGCGAGGAGGACGCATGAACGACAAACGGACTGTGGCATTTCAAGGCGAGCACGGCGCGTATTCCGAAGAGGCCATCCGCCGCCACTTCGGGCCGGAGGTAGAAACGCTGCCGTGCGAAAGTTTCGCGGACATCTTCCAAGCGATCCAGCGCGGGCGCGCTACACACGGCATGTTGCCGGTGGAAAACGCGCTGGCCGGCACGGTGGCGCGCGCCTACGAGCTGCTGATCGAGCACGATTTCCGCGTGCAAGCCGAGGTGCTCTTGCCCATCGAGCACACCTTGCTGGCGCCGGAGGGGACGGCGTTGGAGGATGTGCAGCGCGTCAAGTCGCATCCGCAGGCGCTGGCTCAGTGCGCCGAAACGCTGCGCAAACGCGGCTGGGAGCCGGTCGCCACGTATGACACGGCGGGCGCAGCGCGCGAGCTGGCGGAAAACCCCGAGCCGCACACCGCCGTGATCGCCAGCGCGCTCGCCGGTGAGCTTTACGGGTTGGCACAACTGGACAGCCGCGTCGAGGACACCCCGGGAAACAACTCCACGCGCTTCTTTGTGATCGGCGGGGACGACGCTCCGCGCCGCGACCCGAGCAAAACGTCGCTGGTCTTCGCCGTGCGCCACCGCCCCCGCGCGCTTTACGACTGTCTGGGTGCTTTTGCGCTGCGCAACATCAACCTGACCAAGATCGAGTCCCGCCCGATGCGCGGACGGCCCTGGCAACACTGGTTCTCCCTGGACTTCGAGGGCCATTGGCGCGATCCGGCAGCGGAGGCGGCGCTCGTAGACTTGCTGCGCCAGGCTTCGATGGTCAAGATGCTGGGGTCGTATCCGGCGGCGCTGGGCGGGCCGAACACCAACCGCGCGTAACGCTGCGGGGTGATCGCGCGCGCGGGGATGACGTCCTCGCGTACATACGGCGTTTGCTTTCCCGCAGGTGTTCCCTGCGCTACAATAAGCTGCGTTGTTCCGACCTCATCGCATCACGAAGCGGGGTTTGCCTTGAAGCCCATAGACGAGCTGGAAACGATCAAGACGGTGGCGCGCGTAGCGGCCTCGGTGTGCCAAAACATCCGTGCGGAAATGATCACGCCCGCGCTCAAGGACGGGCGCGAGCCGGTGACCATCGCCGATTACGCCGCACAAGCCGTGATCGGGCACGCGCTGGCGGCCAATTTTTCGGACGATGCCGTGCTTTCCGAAGAACGTTCCGAAGAGTTCATGTTGCTGCTGAGCGACCGGCAGCGCGCACTGGTGCAGCGTTTTGTGACCGACGCGCTGGGCGGCTATGTGTTCGAGGAGCAGGTTTGCGCCTGGCTGGACTTCGGCAAGGGCAAGCGCGCGCGCCGCACCTGGGTCATTGACCCGATAGATGGCACGAAGGGCTTTATCGGCGGGCGGCACTATTGCGTCGCCATCAGTTTGATGGAAGGGCGCGAGCCGGTGTTGGGTGTGTTGGCTAGCCCCGGCTTCTATTCCGACGACGATCCGCCACCGCAAGACAGCGGCGCGCTGATCTACGCTCGGCGCGGCATGGGCGCGTTCATCGAATCGCTGAGCGGCGGCCCGCGCCAGCCGATCCATGTTTCGGGCGTGACCGATCCATTGCCGGCGACGTTGCTCACCAGCTATGAAGCCGCGCATACCGACAGCGATTTCATCGCGGCGGTTTCTGCGTTGCTGGGGCGCAAGGAAGCCGCCCCACGCCGTGCGTTGGATAGCCAAGACAAGTACGGCATGATCGCGGCGGGGCTGGGCGATGTATATTTGCGTGTGGTGCCGGACCCACACTATACGGAAAAACCCTGGGACCACGCCGCCGGTTATGTCATCGTCAGCGAGGCCGGCGGGCGCGTCACGGACTTGGACGGCAAACCCGTTCGCTGGGCGACCGGTCGGCGGCTGACAGCCAATCGCGGTTTGCTGGTGACCAACGGCGCGTTGCACGCCCAATGGCTGCGCGCCATTGCACAACTTGGCGCCGCGTGAACCGCGTTCATCGCAGGAGGAACCCATGAGCGAGCCGATCCGTGTGTTGCACTTTGCCGATTTGCATATCGGCATGGAAAATTACGGGCGCACCGATCCGGAAACGGGCTTGTCTTCCCGCGTGCGGGACTTTTTGCGCCGCATGGACG
>CAZZNC010000364.1:0-3428 GCA_964655405.1 uncultured Anaerolineaceae bacterium
CAGCACGTCCTGGAAGGTCTGAGGCGGTGCGTCGAAGACCGAGGCGCGGTAGAGCGTATGATGGGCGTTCAGTGCGTAGGGGATGCCGTACAAAATGCCGTTCACCTCGCCCAGCGCGCGCACGCCGGAAAATAGGTTGCTGCCGCTCAAGTTGGCGGGCATCCATTCGTCTAGCGGCACGATGAGGCCCTCTTGGGCAGCGGTGATCAGATCTTCGCGGCGCATGAGCGTCAAATCCGGCAATGCGCCAGGAGCCACCGGCGCCGCTGCGCGCAGCGTGGCAAGGATGCCGCCCAGTCCATGCGAACGTTTGCGCCGAATTTCAACCGTGTAGCTGTTGTACGTTTGCAAAAAGAGATCGAACTGACTTTGCAAAATGGCCGCGGCTTCGCTGTCGTCGGCAGGGTAAAGCGCGTCCGGCCACCAAACGCGGATGGTGCGTTGTTCCGGCGCAGGCGTTGGCGTGGGGACGGGGGTGGCGGTTGTGGCGCTGCGCCCAGAGACGCTCCGCGCGGGCATATCCTCCGACGCCAGGGTGAGAGCTGTGTCCGCGTTGTCCGCCGTATGCACGGTGGCGCTCGAAACGTTGGCGCAAGCGCTTAGCACGCTTACCGTTGCGAGCAATGCCCAAAAGAGCACTGGAATTTGGCGTATTCGCATACCGGTTCCTTCGCGCCGACGTGCGCGCCTCACGAACTAAGATCGCGCATGACGCGATCCACCATCTGAGCGAGTGTGTCCAGGTTTTCCACCGTCAGATCGGGGTCGGGAATATAGATGTCGAACGTTTCTTCCACGAAAACGCCGAATAGCGCCAAGTCGAAGGAGTCCACCAATCCGCCGGTGATCAGTGGTTCGTCGTCTTGCAGGGCGTAATCGGGCATCCGGATCATTTCCGCGATCACGAACGTTCGTAGCTTGTCGTGCACATCGTTGCGGTTCATAGAGGCGCGTCCTCGTTTGGGTCAGATCATGGCTACGTATTGATGTTGTGCCCAAAGTCTAGCGCCGATCAGTGCAGAGGGGCAACAAGTGGGGGAAAGTCCCCGAGCCGATTTGCGATTGCGGGGCGCTGCCCTGCACGCCAGTTCGTGCTAAGATTGGGCAGACCCTGACAGACTAGAGTGCAAAGGGTAGGTGCTATGCCTTTTATCGAATCCCCGACGACGTTTTACATGGGGCGCTATGTGGACCCCAACACGCACAAGACACTGGACGACACGGTGTTGTACTATGATTCGCGCGATCTGACGACGCACGCAGTCATCTTGGGCATGACGGGCAGCGGCAAGACCGGTCTGGGCATCACGCTTTTGGAAGAAGCGGTGGTTGACAACATTCCGGCTATCGTCATAGACCCAAAGGGCGACATCACCAATTTGTTGTTGACCTTCCCCGAGCTGCGTCCGGAGGACTTTCGCTCCTGGGTGAACGTGGACGATGCACGCCGCGCCGGTATGGAAGTGGACGAATACGCACAGGTGATCGCCAAGCGTTGGCGCGAGGGTTTGGCCGATTGGGACATTGCGCCCCAACGTTTGCGCGAACTGAAAGAAAGCGCGCGTTTCAGCATCTACACGCCGGGTTCGGACGCGGGGTTGCCCATTAGCATTTTGGACGCGATGCAGGCGCCGCGTGGCGGTTGGCAGCCTGGAGACGACGAGCTGCACCGTGAACGCATCAACGGCATTGTTACGGCGCTGCTGGCGCTGGTTGGGCGCAACGTGGAGCCGGTGCGCGACCGCGAACACGTGTTGATTGCCAACATCTTCGAATATGCTTGGCGTGCGGGTCGTGACCTGACGTTGGAAGAAGTGATCCGCCAGGTGCAACAACCGCCTTTCAGCACGTTGGGCGTCTTCGACGTGGACACGGTTTTTCCGGAAAAAGAGCGTTTCGCGCTGGCGATGGAACTCAACAACATCATTGCGGCGCCCAGCTTCCGCAGCTGGATTCAGGGCGAAGCGTTGGATATCCAAAGTTTGCTTTACACGCCGGAGGGCCGCCCGCGCGTGAGCGTTTTTTACATCGCTCACCTCAGCGAGGCCGAGCGCATGTTCATTGTCACGTTACTGTTGGAAAATACGCTGGCGTGGATGCGCACGCTCAGCGGCACGACCAGTTTACGCGCGCTGTTCTACTTCGACGATGTGTTCGGCTATTTCCCGCCCCATCCGTACAATCCGCCCAGCAAAGAGCCGATTATGCGGATGCTCAAGCAGGCGCGCGCTTTTGGCGTGGGCACGATCTTGGCAACGCAAAATCCCGCCGACATAGACTACAAGGGACTGGCGAACGCCGGAACGTGGTTCATCGGCAAATTGCAGACCGAAAACGATAAAAAGCGGCTGCTGACGGGTTTGGAGAGCGTGGTCAACGCCGGCGGCCATTTGAACATCGCGGATGTGGGAAATTTGCTTGGCACGCTCCGTCCGCGTGAATTCGTGTTGCACAATGTACACGACCAGGGCGGCCCGCAGCTTTTTTACACCCGTTGGGCCATGAGCTACCTGCGTGGGCCATTGACGCGCCAGCAAATCCGCCAGTTAATGGCCGACCAACGCAGCCATCCGGTGTACCAACCCGTGATGACCGCCCCGCCGACCATGCTGCCTGCGACTATGCCACCTCCGCCACCGACGTTGCCGGAGATGCCCGCGTCACCGCCGACGATGCCGGAGATGGGCACGGCTGCCGGCACGGGGGGCGGGTTGCCGTCTGCGCCTCCACGTTCGGCTCCACCGCCCGCGTATACTGCGCCCCCCTCGGCGCCCCCGACGGCCTCGTATGCTGCGCCCTCCGGCGCAACAGGCGCGGGTTTGGACATGACCGCAAACACCAACGATCTCGGCGTGCAAGTGCCACAAGGTTTCGGCGTGGCGCAACCGCCGCTGCCCTCGTCGGTGGCGCAGTATTTTCTACCGTTGCGCGCGGCTCTGGAACAAGCCGCCGTAAGCTGGGAACAGGAAACGCGCCGCCGCTTGGTCAACTTGGCCGCTGCACGTTTGGCCTATTTGCCGGTTTTGCTCGCCCAGGCCGAAGTGCGCTACGCTGACCGCAAGAGCGGCGTTTCGTTGCTGGAAACGTACACCTATTTGGTGCCGGACGTGCAGCGCGCCGGTTTGGTGCGTTGGGAAGAATACCGCGCCGAGTATATTGATCCCCGCGATGTGGCTTCGGCTCCGGCGGAAAGGGCACTTTTTGGCGTGTTGCCCGCCGGTTTGAGCCAGGCCCGCCGGTTGGGTGAACTCAAACGCGAGCTTTCCGACTATCTCTATAAGACGGCTGCCGTCACGTTGTGGTACAACGCGCAACTTGGCCTTTTCAGCGAGCCGCAAATGTCCAAGCGGGACTTTTTGGTGCAAGCGGCGTCCCTGGCTCGCCAACGCCGTGACGCGGAAGTGGACAAGGTCGCCGCGCGTTACGAT
>CAZZNC010000365.1:0-3405 GCA_964655405.1 uncultured Anaerolineaceae bacterium
TTGGTAGAAGCGGCCAAGCAGGCCATGGATCAATACGGCGTGGGGCCTGCGGCAGTGCGCACCATTGCGGGCACGATGGAGCTGCATTTGGAGCTGGAACGGCGTTTGGCTACCTTCAAAGGCGCGGAAGCTGCCATCACCTTCCAAAGTGGTTTCACAGCCAACCTTGCCACCATTCCTGCTTTGGTCGGGCGCGGCGACGTGATTTTTTCCGACCGCCTGAACCATGCCAGCATCATTGACGGCTGCCGTCTTTCGCGCGCCAAGATCGTTGCCTTTGAGCACGGCGACGCGGACGACTTGCGCCGCAAGATCGTTGCCGAAAGCGAATATGGCCGCCGCTTAATCGTCACCGACGGCGTTTTCAGCATGGACGGAGACATCGCGCCGCTGCCCGCGCTTTACGAGGTGGCGCGCGAGCATGACATCCTGCTGATGGTGGACGACGCGCACGGTGAAGGCGTGCTGGGTCGTGGTGGGCGTGGGATTGTGGATCACTTTGGTTTGCACGGCAAAGTGGATATCGAAGTGGGCACGCTCAGCAAGGCGTTTGGCGTTGTCGGCGGGGTGGTGGCGGGCAAACAGGCCATCGTAGATTGGCTGCGTCAGCGCGGACGCCCCTTCCTTTTTAGCAGCGCCATGACCGTGCCGGACGTGGCTGCTTGCATTGCAGCGGTGGACGTGTTGGAGGAAAGCACCGAATTGGTAGACCGGCTGTGGAGCAACGCCGAATACTTCAAACAAGGCATGAACGCGCTCGGTTTTGACACCGGCCACACACAAACGCCCATCGTGCCGGTGATGCTCGGGGAAGCGCCGTTGGCCCAAAAGTTCAGCAAACGGCTTTTCGAGGAAGGTGTTTTCGCCATGGCAATCGGCTATCCCACCGTGCCGCGCGGCTTAGCGCGTATCCGTGTGATGAACAGCGCCACGCACACTCGCGCCGATCTCGACAAGGCGCTCGAAATTTTCGCCAAAGTGGGACGCGAGCTGGGCGTGATTGACTAAGGTATACTTTTTGCACGAGAAAAACAGCCCGAAGGCGTTCCCTGCGGGCTGTTTTGTATGGGGGGGGATGTGCAGCGCGCTTCATAGTTGAAAGCCGGAGCGAAAGGGCACGATCTTTTTACGATAATGTGTGGTGTGCGCCAAAAGCCATGCTTCGTAATTTTGCCAGCGCGGGCTTGCCAACACGTCACGGAGCGTTTCCAGGTCTTCGGACACGAACTCGATCTGCCGCATTTGCGAGCGGCTATCCGGCGCGGCGGGGATGATTTGAAAAGCACGGAACATATAGACCCCCAGCGCTTGCAGCGACGGGATCATTTCCATCATCAAGAAGCGGAAATAGGCGCTCGTGTCCTCCGTTGCCAGATCGTAGAACAGCATCAGCTTATAGCGGGGGATGATCCGTTGGGTCATGGGCGCTGGCCGTTGTTCCCTCTCCCGCTGAGCGTGTCCGTCACCGCCAGATGCCCGGGATCGTTGCGCCGCATTGTGGACACGTTCCGCCGGTGGCCGCCAAGCGGTTTTCCTTCACCATGAAGCCCGTTCGCCGCACCAACGTCGTTTGGCACCGGGGACAGCGTGTGTCTTCCCATTCTCCCAATTGCCCCGGCAAATTGCCCGCGTAAACGTAATGCAAGCCGGCCTCTAAGCCGATCTCGGCGGCACGGCGCAGCGTTTCTGCCGATGTGCGCCCTCGGTCGGTCATTTTGTAGTCGGGGTGGAAGGCGGTCACATGCCAGGGAATGTCCGGCGAAATGCCTGCAATATAACGGGCCATGTCCCACAGCTCTTCGTTGCTGTCGTTGAAGTTCGGCACGACCAGTGTCAACACTTCCAACCAAATGCCTGCCTCGTGAACCCAGCGGATTGTATCCAACACACGTTGGAGCACACCGCCTAGATATTTGCGGTAGTGTTGATCCTGCATGGTCTTGAGGTCAATCTTCCACCCGTCGAGCCAGGGTTTGAGGTACTCGATCACTTCTTTTGTGCCGTGCCCGTTGGAAACATAAAGCGTCAACATGCCTGCGCGCTTGGCCTTCTTGAAAATCTCGACGGCCCATTCGGTCGTGATCAGTGGCTCGTTGTACGTGCTGGCGACGGCACGCGCTTGGCGTGTTTGGCCCAATGCGATCATGTCATCTGCCGTGATAGGCACAAAGTCTTTGGAGGCGCGCCCGTCGCGGAGCGTTTGGGAAATTTGCCAGTTTTGGCAATAGTCGCAATGGAAATCGCAACCCAGCATCCCAAAGCTGAGCGCGCCCGCTCCTGGCGTAACATGGTAGAAGGGTTTCTTTTCCACCGGATCAACGGCCAACGAAGCAACGTAACCGCGTGGTGCATAGAGCACCCCGCCTTCGTTGTAGCGCACCTGGCAAATGCCCCGTCGCCCGTCTTTGATCACGCAGCGATGCCCGCACGCATAACAGCGCACCGTTTTGGCTTTTGGGTCGATGATGTCGTAAAGTTCGGCGGGGGCGGTGAACTGGTCGAGCGCAAACTTTTGCAAGCGTTTGGATTGTGCCATTTCGCTGACTCCATACGCATTGATTTCTGCATAGAATCTAGCATAAATCGGCGCGGGGCGTGTAGTGGTAACGACGGGAACTTCTGCGTATGCTCGGTACGGTTGCGTCCAGCTATGTGAGGGCGGAAGCGCGCATTTCTGATCTTGACAGCCCCCCGTGCAGATGCTAAGATGAGCGCCACACTTTCACGCACGCGGCGTTATCCCTGCACGTCAGGGCTATGACGACCGAATTGATCGAGCGACCGAACGTGGGGCCTCCTGTGTGAGTTATAGTTAGGGATGGCCTCACGCTATGCAGAAAAAAATGGGCGTGTCAAACGCCCGTTGTTATGCCATGAGACCCGTGAGCTTTCAAACGGTTTTCGGTCAGTGATTGGCCTAGGGCATGGAGGCAGGGTATGCCGACAATCAACCAGTTGGTGCGCAAGGGGCGCAAGCCAAAGCGTAAGAAGAGCAAGGCCCCCGCGTTGCAATATACCTTCAACTCGTTCAAGCAAAGACGCATTCGCCAGCCGAAGGGTTCGCCCCAGAAGCGCGGCGTTTGCACGCAGGTGAAGACCATGACGCCCAAGAAGCCGAACTCGGCGCTGCGTAAAGTGGCCCGTGTGCGGCTGACCAACGGCATCGAGGTCACCGCCTATATCCCGGGCGAAGGGCACGGTTTGCAAGAGCACAGCGTTGTTTTGGTGCGCGGCGGTCGTGTCAAAGACTTGCCCGGTGTGCGTTACCACATCATTCGCGGCACGCTGGACGCTGGCGGTGTGGAAAGTCGGGAACAAAGCCGCAGCAAATACGGCACGAAGAAGCCCAAGAAGAAATAACTTTTCCGGAGCGAACAGGTATGCCAAGACGGTTTAGACCCCCCA
>CAZZNC010000366.1:0-1616 GCA_964655405.1 uncultured Anaerolineaceae bacterium
CGTGTCGGTGCGACGCTTGTGCGCGTCGGCCAGCTCATCCAGCGCCACGCCCAGCTCGCCGATCTCGTCGGTGGGACGAAAGCGTGTGCGCGCGCGGGGGTGTCCCAACGCCAACGCACGGGCTACGCGCGTCACCCGCTCCATGCGTCCGGTCATGCCGCCGACCACCACAAACGCGATCACGGTCACCAGTCCGGCCAGCGCCGCCGCCAGCACACCGAGCGTTTTTTCACCGACCAGCGCCGCGTAAAAAGTGTGGTCTTCCACATAAACGCCCAGCACGCCCAGCGGTGTCCCGTCAATCACCAGCGGCAAATAGGCCACACGGTAGGTACGCGCGTTGACTTGGGCGCGGGTAATGGGTACTTGCTGCGGAGAAGCCAGCGCCTGCGTGTAGAGCACAGGGTCCAGCTCCAACGCATCGCGTGTGCGCTCGTCAAAGGCAAAGGTGGTGTGTAAAAATTCGCCGTCCGCGCCGAAAAACGCCAGATCCGTCGCCTCTCCGCCGCAGAGCAGCTTCAACGCGCGGTCGAGCTGCACGCCCGCAAAAACCGTTCCCGTCGGCACCTCGTCCGCCGTGACCGAAGCTGCGGTCAGCACCGCATGGCCCAGCCCTGTGCGCACTAACACCGCGTAAAGTTGCGGCCCTTCGCCGATGGTGCCCCCGCGCGGGGGAGCAGCCCCCAGCAAAGCGACCAAGTCCGTGCCGCTGGCAACGGCGTAATCATACGCACCGGACGACGTGCGCACCCGTTGCAAGCCGATCAGCTCTTGGCCGGCAGCGTTCGCCACCAGCACATAATCCAAGTCGGCAGCGGCGGCCAGCGGTTCGAGCAGTGTGTGCAGCGCCGCCGCGTCGCCGGAACGCACCAACGCGGCCACCCCGTCCGTGTAGGCAATGCGCAGCGCTTCACGCCCCTGGGCCTCGCTGAGCGTGCGCATCCGTTCGCCGACGGCGCGGCTGGTCAGCAAGACGCGCTCGGTTTCGCGCTCGGTGGCACTGCGCGCCAGCGCGTTCCCCACCAAGTACGCGCCCAACATGCCAACGGTCAGCACAGCCAACGCCAGCGGCATGATCACGTGCCAGCGTAGCGAAATAAAGTACCAGGGGCGCCGTGGAGCGCGAGAGTGTGCTTTGAACATAGCACCCTTCCCCGTATGCATCGTTGATACGAGTATCGTACATTGTCCCCCGTTTGGGCGCAATTCCTACACACAACGTGAGTGCTGTCACCACGAGCGATGTTGCGATGCAGGAAACGGAAAATGCTGGTAAGATCGACAATGTAAATACATCATCGAGAGTCACTCCGCTGCCCATGCAACGGCGTGACGTAAGAGGGAACTATGACCGAAGGGAACAATACCAAACCCTGGCTCGTCATCGAAGACGAAGACGATATTCGGGGCATTATCAAAGTGCTTTGGGGACTGTGGGGCTACCCAACGATGGAATTCCGCGACGGCAACCAGGCTTTCGCCTGGCTGGACCAAGTCGAGGCGGGCACGTACACCGATCCTTTGCCGGATTTGGCGCTGTTGGATATCCGAATGCCCGGGCATTTCGGCAACGAGATCGCCCACCGGATGCGCAGCCTGGAACCATTCAAGAACAT
>CAZZNC010000366.1:1626-3394 GCA_964655405.1 uncultured Anaerolineaceae bacterium
CCGCCTTCAGCCTCAGCGACGCCGAACGCGAAAAGATGCTCAAAGAAGACGGCGTAGACCGCATTCTCAGCAAACCGTTGCCGGAAATGTTCGAACTTAAAACACTGCTCGAAGAGATCCACAAAAGTAAGACCCAGCCGCCTAAGTCCCAGCCATCCAAATCCCAGCCGTCCCAGGCCCAGCCGCCTAAGGCCCAGCCGCCTAAGTCCCAGCCGCCCAAGACCCAGCCGTCCAAGGCCCAATCGCCCAAGGCCCAATCGTCCAAGTCCCAGCCATCCAAATCCCAGCCATCCAAATCCCAGCCAGCCAAGACTCAGCCGCCCAAGGCCCAATCGTCCAAGTCCCAGCCATCCAAGCCATCTTAGCCCTGCGAGAGTTGCTCATGCCCACTTCCGGCGATTCTGCCCACCCCTTGACCGCCATGGTGCAAAGCGTGGACACGCTCGGCACGAACACCGGCACGTTCTTCAGCCGCCTTTACCACGCACTGCGCCGACGTTCGCGCCCATCGTATGCACAGGTGGCGCAAGAAGCGCAACGTCTGCGCCAGCATGTGGCCGCCAAGACCACACGCATCGCCCAATTAACCGGCGTCCTGGCCGTGATCGAAGAAGGCGTGATCATGCAGGACAACGAGGGGCGTATCGTGCTGATGAACGAGGCGGCCCGCAAACTGATCGGCTCGGTGCGGCATTTTTGGAGTAGCGAGCTGGGGCAGATGTTCGCCCAGGCGCGGAAACAAGTGACGCTGACCGGCGAGCTGACATTGGGCGACGCGCGCCGCGTCGAGATCAACAACAGCGTCATCGGCGCACAGATCGCCATCGTCGCCACGCTGGAAGGGGAGCGGCTGGGCACGGTGTTGATGTTGCGCGATGTGACACAAGACACCCTCGCCGAACGGCTGAAAAATCAATTTATCACACAAATGAGCCACGAACTGCGCAGCCCGCTCACCGCCATCAAGGGCATGAGCGACGTGCTGCTTGCCATGCCCGCCGACCGTCCGCCCAACCGCAAATTCTTGGACGCGATCAGTCGCAACGTAGCCGTGCTAGACCGTATGATCGTCGAGCTACTGGACATTTCCGAGATCGGGGCGGGCAGCTTTGCGGTGCGCCGCCAGCCGGTGGAGATGGGCGAGCTGTTGGCCGACGTGATGCAGGGGATGCGCCCGCGCATCCTGGAAGCGGAGCTTTCGATGGCGCTGCACGTGGTCAACCGCCAGTTGCTGACCGTCACCGGCGACGACCGGCGTTTGCAATGGGCCATCGGCCACCTGGTGGACAACGCGATCAAGTACACCGAACCCGGGGGCGAGATCGTGCTGACGCTGGGGCGGGTGCGCGGAGAGTATGTGCTGCTGGAAGTGAGCGACACGGGCGTCGGCATTTCCCCGCGCGATATGCCGCGCATCTTCGAGCAGTTCTATCGTGGCGAGGCGCGCACGCCAGAAGGCAAACTGATCGACCCGCGTGGGCTGGGGCAAGGGCTGTACGTGGCGCGCGCGGTGGCCGAAGCGCACGGCGGCTATGTGAGCGTGGCGAGCGCGGTAGGTGAGGGCAGCACCTTTACGCTAGCGCTGCCGCTGCGCGCTCCGCAAAACGCAGACGTGCCGGAGATGCCCGCCGCCCCACCGGAAGGATAAGGGAGCACACGCGATGACTAGGCTACAGATCGAGCAGCTCGGCCCGATTGCTTCCGCCGATATTGAATTTGGCGATCTGACGATTTTTGTTGGGCCGCAAGCCAGCGGCAAAAGTATCGC
>CAZZNC010000367.1:0-3392 GCA_964655405.1 uncultured Anaerolineaceae bacterium
GTCGCCAAGCGAACCTTCTATGCATGGTCCGTCTCCGCTGTGTCCCCAGCGTGTAGCGCGCGCATGGCTTCAAGCACGCGCGGCAACATGGCGCCTGCCGCGCCCGCCAGATGCCAACGGGCCAGCGGCGTGATGGGCGTCACGTCGGGGTTGACTTCAACGATCACCGCACCGCTGCGCGCAGCCACAAACGGAAAACTCGCCACCGGCTGCACCACACCGGACGTGCCAACCACCAACATCACGTCGGTGCTGCGGCACAACCGTTCAGAACGTTCGAACAAGGCCGTCGGCAACGGTTCTTCGAACCACACCACATCGGGGCGCACATACGCGCCGCAATACGGGCAACGCGGCGGCCCGTCGTCCGCGTCCCACTCCAGCGCGCTCACGTCCACATAGGTCGGGTCGCCCTGGCAATTGGCGAAACACTTGTTTTGGTGGATGTTGCCGTGAATGGGGATCACGTCGCGGCTGCCGGCGGCCTGGTGCAGCCCGTCGATGTTTTGTGTGATCACGGCCACTTCGTCCACCAGCGTTTCCAACTCCGTAATGGCGCGATGGCCGGCGTTGGGACGGGCGTTTGCCATCAATGCGCGGCGGTGCTCGTACCAGTCCCAAACGCGCCTGGGGTTGCGCCGAAATGCGCGCGGCGTCGCCAGTTCCATCGGGTTGAAGCGCGCCCACAGCCCTTCTTGCGCGTCGCGGAAAGTGGGGATGCCGCTTTCTTTGGAGATGCCCGCGCCGCTCAGCACGACCAGATGGCGGCTTTGCAACAATGCCCGTGCCACGTCCTCAATCGGTTGCTGGAATGTTTCATCGTGATCGGCCATTTTCAGCGATTCCTTTTCCCTGCGGTAGCTCACTCTGGTCTGCGCATGGGAACTCGTGCTAAACTAACGTAGAGTTTACCATACTGCGGCGTGGCGTTACGGTGTGGCCGTGACATGGCGCAGCAAGCAGCCGTTGGACAGTATAAACTATGGACGAATCCTCTTCCGTCTCCGACTACGACGCTTTGGTGCGTCATGCTTACGCAACCGACGCAGCGCTTTCTGTGCGCATCCATACGCACGAGCATTACACGCACCCCAAGATCGATTTTCCGAACTGGGTACTCGACCGCATCCCCTGGCGCGGTGACGAACACGTCCTGGATATTGGCGCAGGCATCGGCACCTATGTAGAGCAGGTGCGCCGGCGTGTACCAAAGGGTGTGTTGCTGGCCGGTGACCTTTCGCAAGGCATGTTGCAGCGCATCCAACAGCGTCCGGAAGCCGCCGGCACGCACATTTTGCAGCTCAACGCGCAGCACCTGCCCTTCCCTGCGGGAACTTTCGACGTGGTGCTCGCCAATCATATGCTGGTTTTCGTGCCGGACATTGCCCAAGCGCTGCGAGAAATTCAGCGCGTGCTGCGCCCCGAAGGGTGTTTGCTGGCCGCGGCCAACAGTGCCAACTCAATGACCGAGTTCGACACGCTTTTCCGCCGTGCATGTACGTTGTTGGGCTTTTCCAGTGTGCGTTTTGCTTCTCCGCACACCCGTTTTACGCTAGAAAACGGCCCCAAACAGTTGTCGCGTCACTTTCGCGCGGTGGCACGCTATGACATCCCCAGTCACTTCCGCTTTGCCGACCCCGAACCCGCATTGGCCTATATTGACAGCCTGCGCGTGCTCAAAGAGCCACAGCTGCCGGATGGGCTGAGCTGGGAGGAGTTCATGGACGCGGTCGAAAAGCAAATTCGCCGTCTCATTCGCCGCGCGGGGGAGCTGCGCGTGCACAAACTTTCCGGCGCGCTGGTGGCGACAGACGGCGGCTGTTTCGCGCAAGACTACTTGGCAAAGCTCGACGGCACGCTGCCTTACGTGTAAACGTCAACAGGCCAGCCCTTCAACGGGTTGGCCTGCTTTTTGCCGAGCCTATCCGCGCTTAGTCCTCGTATTCCACGATCTCGACGTACTCGTCGGTCGCGCCCTTTTGCCAGTAGATACGCGGCACGATGGACTGTTGCACGATGCGATCTTGGTATTGCTGCACGCGGCGGATGACGCTTTCCACCAATGTATCGTCCAGCAAATGCGGCTTCAGGCCCAAATCGTAAAGTTCGTTGTGGTCGGGGTTGTAGTAATGTTCCTCCGCTTCGATGCGCGGATTGTGATAATGGGCGATGCGCACCTGCAAGCCCACCGACTCCGCTGCCTGTTTGACCGCGCGTGCCAGGTCCAACACAGAGAAGCGCTCCACCCATTGGTTGAAAACGCGCATCCGGCCAGGTTCGGGCGGGTGCAGCGTGGTCAGCTCAACGCATTGCAGCGTATCAAGGATATTGAGGTAACCGCGCGTTTGGTGGCCCTTACCGAAGACGGTGAGCGGGATGCCGGCCACCGCTTGCACACAAAAGCGGTTGAGCGCCGTTCCAAAGGACTCGTCATAATCAAAGCGGGTCAACAGCCGGTCGTCCATGTTGGCTTCCGGCGTTTCGATGCCGTAGACCACGCCCTGATTGAGGTCGGTGGCGCGCAGCCCCCAAATTTTGCACGCGAACATGATGTTGTTGCTGTCATGCACTTTGGTCAGGTGATAGAACGAGCCGGGCTGTTTGGGGAAGGGCAAAACGTCCTTGCGCCCGCGATATTCCACCTCGAAATAGCCTTCGGGAATGTCAATGTTGGGCGTGCCGTACTCGCCCATTGTGCCCAGCTTGATCAAGTGCGCTTCCGGAGCGAACTCGTGCATGGCCCAAAGCACGTTCAGCGTGCCGTTGACGTTGTTTTCGTGCACGCGCACCGCGTGATGCACGTCGATCATCGAGTAGGGTGCGCTGGGGATCTCCCCATAATGCACGATGGTGTCCGGCTGAAACTCGCGGATCACGCGGCTGATGAAAAACCAGTCTTTGATGTCGCCGATATACATCTGGATTTTGCGGCCCGTGACCTCTTCCCACGCGGTGACGCGCGCGTGCAGAGACGAGATCGGAGTCAGGCTGTCGCTACCACGCTCGGCGTGCATCAAGCGGCGGGTGAAGTTGTCCACCACCGCAACTTCGTGATCGCGCTGGCTGAAGTGCATGGCGGTCGGCCAGCCCAAATAACCATCGCCACCTAAAACCAGGATACGCATCGCTTCACTTATCTCCTCAAGTGTAAACCGTCGAATCGCTGCCGCCTACGTAGCATGTATGTAGGCGCGCTGTGGCGGCACATGCGAGAATTATACCGCGTCCCTGTGGCGCTGTGCGAAGTTTGACGCTAACCGCATTCACGCACGCCGCCGGGGGAAATTGATGCGGCCAGTGTGCGCATGGGGCGCGCCGCCGTGCGCCGTTCGGCGCACCAAAGCGGCTTCCGCCGCTTTGCGCCGCGCGAAGCGCGGGGCGGGCGGCGCGCC